>NZ_MUFK01000019.1:0-56180 GCF_001996085.1 Salinivibrio sp. PR5 | reverse complement strand
GATTATAATATACTGAAAGACGGCGAGTTATTTCGCAGAGAAAAAAACCGTAAATCATCGTTTTTTCTCTAAATATCTTTGCACTACATCTGCTTGTATTGTAAGTTTCGCTCGCTGTTTTACTGGTGGAGGTTAATGAATGGAAAAACACGAAGAAGTCCTGGTCGCGCTGCGGCAAATCATCCGAGCGATTGACCTGCACTCACGCAAACTCAACAAAGTCTCTGGTATTACTGGCCCTCAGCTGGTTTTAATGCGTGCTATCAAAGAATTAGGTCAGGTGACCATTCGAAAACTATCCACGCACACCAACATGAGCCAAGCCACTGCAACTACGATCCTTGATCGCTTAGAAAAGCGCGGATTGATTGTACGCGTGCGCAGTGAACTGGATAAGCGTAAAGTCCACGCGCATTTAACCGAGCAAGGTGAAGCGGCACTCGAGCAAGCCCCGAAACCTTTGCAAGAAAGCTTTATTTCTCGCTTCCAAAACTTGGAAGAATGGGAACAGTCGTTATTGCTCTCATCGGTCCAGCGTGTGTCATCAATGATGAATGCTGACGATATTGACGCCGCCCCACTGCTTGAGGTATCTGCGCTCACGTCACACAACGCGCAACTTCAAGCTAAAAAATAGTCACGACCCGGCAGGTAACAGGACGTCTCCACCGGGCAACCTGCCAGTTATGGCGTTACGAAAGCAAAGGATCATCGCTCTCGTCGCCATTCATGCATTCCACACCATCGCTGGTTTCATTCATTACAGTGATAAAAAAAGATGGCATCATGGCCGCCTTATTTTACTGTTCTATTAGGTTATTGCCCGCTGCGCCTAAGGCACATTATGCCCTTTTGAGGCAACCCAAATGCGATACCATTGTTCACGACTCAGAGTTAATGAGCGCGCATTAATCGCTGACTTCACGCGTTCAATATTCCCCGAACCAATAATCGGCAACGGCTCTGATGGTAAACGCATAACCCACGCGTAAATCACTTGGTCGATGGTCGCATCCAGCTCATCCGCAATCGCTTGTAAGGTTTCTCTTACTCGCTTAGCCTGCGCACTGTCACCATTAAAAAGCTCCCCGCCCGCGAGACAAGACCACGCCATCGGCTTAATCCGCAAACGTTGCAACTGATCGAGCGTACCGTCATGAATCACGTCAAAACGCAGTGGGTTGATTTCGACTTGGTTGGTCACTAACGATTCATCGAGTCGCGATTGCAGCAAGTCAAATTGCGATGGGGAAAAGTTCGACACCCCTAAGTGCTTCACTTTGCCGTGATGACGCAGTGTGGTGAAGGCTTCTGCCACTTCATCTGCATCCATCAACGCATCCGGGCGATGCAGTAAGAGTACATCTAAACGCTCAACGCCTAAACGCGATAATGAGTTATCAACAGACTGAATAATATGACGATAGCTGGTGTCATAGTGGTTAATTTTGCGGGTTGGCGCCGCTTCACTGACCAGCTTAATATCACACTTCGAGACCACTTGAATTTTCTGACGAACGCTCGGTTCAAGCTTGATCGCCTGCCCAAACAAGGATTCACAGCGATAGTCACCGTAAATATCCGCGTGATCCACCGTAGTAATGCCAAGGTCAATATGCGCTTTAAGAAAGCTAAGGCGTTGTTGTGGCGTCATTTGCCAGTCATCAAGGCGCCAATAGCCCTGAACCAAAGGCGAAAAATATGGACCGACGGGAGAAATAGAAGTTGCAGTTAACTCAGACAAAACACGTCCTTAATGTCGAGGAGTGAGAATTTCATGCTAATCCGAACCGGACAAATCTACAATCTTTTCTCGTCTTAATCCCCGACGTAGTCACTTAAGTGGTCGAGAGTGTTCATTCCTCACCCCAAAATTGATCAAACTATCACCAACCCTTGGCAAGCGGAAAGAAGGTCGGTATCTTGTTTGACGCAAAAAAGCAAAAAGGAAGAGAAAATGCTTATTCGACGCCTGGAATTGCGGGATTGTGACGCGATCAACACCATTTATAACTATTACATTTCGCAAACCGCGATTACCTTTGATCTGGTGCCTTGGCAGACGGACGAGCGTGAGCGCTGGTTTGCTCAGTTTGACACGTCATCTCGCTATCAGGCATGGGTTGCGGAGCAAGACGACAAACTTGTCGGTTTTGCATACAACACCGCCTTTAATCCCAAACAAGCCTATCTTATTTCCTCAGAAATCACGATTTATGTCGCTCACGATGCAGGTGGCCAAGGCATTGGTTCGCAACTGATGCAAACGCTGCTTAATAGTATGCGTCAACAAGGCTTGCGCCGCGCCTACTCTCTGATCACTTTGCCTAACCCTGCCTCATTGGCACTACATCGCCGCTATGGCTTTCAACAAGTGGGTCAGCTCAGTGATGTGGGTGAAAAGTTTGGAAAACTGCACAGTGTCGCCATGCTGGAATGTGACCTCACGATGTAATTATACGCGTCATCAAAAAGCTGTTTGATAGCACTTGGGGCCGACAATAAAGTGGTACTACTGATCAAACGTTGTCTTTATTAATTTTCCTTTTGTCTATTTAACAAGACATCCTTTTTTATTTACTTATCGAAAACGATAATTTTTACGCAGAGTGGCTAACTAGAACCTATCTTTTTTTAGAGAAAGGTTGGGAGCGTCACCATGAAAGTCAGTAAGAAAATAACCCTCGCCATTGTAGGTGCCTCATTAAGTTGTGTCATTATTGTTGCTGCCATTCTTGCGACAAGAACTATGTCACTCTCTTCTCAGTCACTTAACCAGAAAGTCAGTGATCAACTCACTGCCATTACCCAAGCAAAGAAGTCGGAGATAAATAACTATTTCCAGTTTATTGGAAATCAAATAAAAACACTGGCCAACTCCACGATGACAGAAGATGCATTAGCAAAGTTTTCATCTGCATTTCAACGTATTAATGATGAGGTTTCAACATCCCCTCAAAAAGACGCCGCACTGAAGCGATATTATACAGAACAGTTTGCTAATCAATATCAGAGCATTAACGACGAAACAACCAGTGCATTAGACAAATACAATCAGTTGACTGAAACCGCAAAACGTCTTCAGCAAAGTTATATTAGTGAGAATACGCATCCACTGGGGAGTAAAGATACATTAGCTAATGCGAATGATGGTTCAGTATACAGCGAAATTCATGCCGAATTTCATCCTAACTTTCAGCACTATTTAAAAACCTTTGGTTATTACGATATATTTCTGATTGATAATCAGGGAAATATTGTTTACAGCGTTTATAAAGAACTTGATTACGCCACTAACTTGCTCAATGGCCCTTACGCATCGAGCGGCATCGCGCAAGCTTATAAAAAAGTCCGTCAAGCGCCAAAAGGTGAATTGGGATTTGTCGACTTTGCCGCTTACTACCCATCTTATGACAGCCCTGCTTCGTTTATCGCCAGCCCTGTGTACAAAAATGATAAACAAATCGGTGCCTTAATTTTCCAGATGCCGATTGAGCGCATCAGCCAAATTATCAGCAACAATGATAAATGGGCTGAATCAGGCATGGGTAGAACAGGCGAGCTATTTCTTGTCGGTCCAGATAAGCGTCTGCGCTCTGAACCACGTCTATTAACTGATGACAAAGACGCCTACCTTAGCCGGCTTCAAGCGATGGGCGTAAATGAAGCAACAATCCACAAAATCGCCTATCAGAATAGTGCGGCCGGTAAGCAACCCATCGACAGCGCTGCTGCATCAAAGGCATTGGCGGGTCAGCAAGGGCTCATGACCCAGATGGGCTATCGCGGCAATGAGGTTATCGCCATCTATTCACCACTCGAGGTGTACGGCATTACATGGGCCGTCGTGAGCCAGCAGGATACATCCGAAGCATTGAGCGCTATCGCGCAGATTAGCGATGATATCCTCTACTCGACATTACTGACCGCACTGGGTTTGGCTGTGGTTGCATCGATTGCTGCGTTCTATCTTGGCCGCAGTATCGGCGCCCCCATTCTTGCCCTTGCCGATAAAATTCAACACATTGCAGCAACCAAAGATTTGACTATCCAGCTTGAACATAAAGGTAAAAATGAACTTTCACAGCTTAGTGATAGCCTTAATGACATGTTTGCCAGCTTCAGAGACGTTATCCAGCAAACCCACAGTGCGTCTTCATTACTGCTGCAATCCTCAAAAGATATCAGCACCGATATCGTTGATATGCGCGGCCAAATAGATGAGCAGGCGCGTAACTCTAGCCAGGTTGCGACAGCCGCCACGCAAATGGCCGCATCGATTAGTGAAGTCTCTGAGCATGCTAGCAATGCCTCTGAAGCTTCAGATAACATCACCCAATCTGCGCAAGAAGGAAGCCAGATCGGTGATAATCTTGTCGCGCGTATGCAGCAACTCCAAAATGATATGTCCAGTGCCACGCAGTCAATGGAGCAGCTGTCGCAAGAAAGTGAGTCTATTGGCTCGGTGCTTGATGTCATCCAAGAAATTGCGGAACAAACTAACTTATTGGCACTGAATGCAGCGATTGAGGCTGCGCGTGCGGGCGAGCAAGGACGCGGATTTGCGGTGGTCGCGGATGAAGTGCGCTCACTGGCAACACGCACGCAAGACTCGACGGAAGAAATCCGTAAAAAAGTCGAAGCACTTCAACTCGAAACACGTAAAGCGACGTCAGGCATCGAACAGGCGAACAGTGCTGTGCTTGAAAGCGTTGAGAACTGTACAGAAAACAATAACAAGCTCAGCCAAATCACAGAGATGATTGAGCGTATCAACGAGATGAATATGCAGATCGCCACCGCCGCCAATCAACAGACTCAAGTGACCGATGAAATCAGTCAAAACGTTAATACCATGGCGCAATCGGCCGATCGCGTCTCAGAGCGCACCCGCAGTACTGAGGAAACAGTGACGCAGTTAAGTGAGCAGGCGACCACCTTGGAAAATACCATCAGTCACTTTAAAACCTAATCACAAGGCAAAAAAAAAGGGCCAGCATCCTGCTGGCCCTTTTTTCAGTCTCGCCTCTAGCCGAGGACGGGTTCTTGCGCTAACTCTCGGCGCTTTTCTTCACCGAAACCGCGCAATCCAACCACATGTACATGCTCGCGATCGTTGAAGATCTTACGCACTAGCTTGTACGTCGTGCCTTGCTCAGGACTGATGTTTTCCGGTGCCGCAATCAATAGCTGCATATCAAGGCGGTGACATAGCTCAAACAGCGTCGAAATGGATTTAGCATCTAAACGCGCTGCCTCGTCCAAAAACAGCAGACGACATGGGATCACATCTTTACCGCGCAAACGGCGTGATTCTTCTTCCCAGCTTTGCACCACCATCAGCAAGATAGCTTGGCCCGTACCGATTGCTTCACCGGTCGATAACGCGCCCGACTCGGCCTGCAACCAGCCATCCGTACCACGGTTAACCTCAATGCCTAATTCGAGGTAATTGCGATAATCAAGGAGCTCTTCTCCCAACACCTGTGGCGAACGTTGGCCCAACTCGATATGCGGGTTGAGGCGCTGGAACAGCTTCGCCATCGCCTCCGAGAAGGTGAGGTTGTGATTGCCAAACAAGTCTTGGTGTTGCTCAGCATTCTCAGCCAAGCCCGCCAAAAGTTGTGCATGCGTCTCGCGAATCGACACATTCAAACGCACCCCTTTTACCTGACCAAAGCCAATATTCTGTAGGCCTTGGTTAAGCATGCGGATACGGTTTTGCTCTCGCTGAATGGTTTTACGAATGATGTTCGCCACCGACTCTGAGCTAATCGCCAAACGGTTTTCCCGTTGCGTCAGCTCTTCGGTCAAGCGAGCGAGCTCAACTTCCATCTCTTCAATTGCTTCGACAGGATCATCGGTGCGAATAATATCGTGGCGAATACGCTCGCGTAAGTGCTGATAAACCGCGACATAAAAGAGTACCTTGCGTTCAGGACGACCAATGTCTTCCGATGCACGCAATGCGTCACGTAAGGTTTCATTGTCGGCGACCGCCAAACGCAACGCGCCCAATGATTTATCCGATAACGAACGCAATTCATCAGCCGACATATAGGCCATTTCGCGGCGATGCAGCTGTTTTTCCACACCGTTATCACGCGCAATACGCATCACCGTGCACCAGCCTGCTTTCGCATTCACCACAAATGTGCGCAAGTCTTGGTATTGCTTCAATGATTTACGCAGGCCTTTAGTCAGCGATTTCACTTCCATATCCAGCGAAGTAATACCACGTGAAAGCTGACTGTGGCGCTGACGCGCTTGGTGCACCTGTTCATGTAAGGTGTCCCGGCGAACGCGAGCACGTTCCATCGCATCATCGTCGGCCTGAACGCCCAACTCAGCTAACTCACGTTTAAATTCGGCGACGGTTTCTTGTTTCGCTTGGTGCGAGCTTTTCAGTGACGCCAATACCTGATGATATTGATTCGTCTGTTGCTGAATATTTTTTAGTGCCTCGCGCTCACGCTGTCGCACTTGCTCCGCGGTTTTCAGCTTGCTTTTTAGTTGCTCGTTCAACTCACTGCTTTGCGTGAGCATATCTGCCGCATCTTGATAGGCAAAGTGCGGACGACGCTCGGCTAAATCGGCGACCGCGAACACTTGCTGCTTAATCTGTTGCAGCTGCGCATCTGCATCTTGGTATGCCTGCTCAAGCTTATCAAACTGCTCAGGATCAGCATCCAACGTCGATAGGCGCGCTTCCAACTCGGTGAGGGTGTCACCGTGCTGCTTGATAAAGGCACTAGCCTGCTTTGCCGCTTCAACCCGCTGTTGAATCGCATCGATTTGACTGTCCAGATCGATCTCAGCCAGCGCGCCAGCGCAATAACGGAGTTTGTCGAGGATCTGCAGCGCGTGCTGAGTCCGTTTGATTGCCTCGTCCGTTTGTTGCTGTTGCGCTTTGGCGTCTGCCAATTGACGCTGAATAGCCGAGCGCTTATCACGGCGCTGCTTGATGGCTAATTCGGGATCCGCCTCAAAAGCAACCGTTAAATGCTCGGCAATAAAATGGCTAAATGCCTGAGACAAACGCTGTTGTTTTTGCACATCAAAAGATGCTTTGGCGTAGTCTTCGACCAAGGCTTCGCGTTGCTCGCGTAACGCCTCGAGACGGTACTCACGCGCTGCGCGACCAAACAAAGGCGTTTCAGGGAAGCGCGAATAACGCATTTGACGATCATTGAGGTGCACACACACCGCGCCAGAGAGTTCCTCGGCATCAAACACGCTGTCGTCAAACGCGTCGGCATCACCTTCGATGACATACAGATCGTCTGGGCAATCCTCTAAATCAGCCAGTTTTGCTTTCACACCTTTTAAGTCAGGGACCACTATCGCGTGACGAGCCGGACCATACAGCGCACTGAAATAAGGCGCATCATCAAGGGTGATGTCGTCATAAATCTCAGAGAGCAAAGTACCCCCTAAGGTGTCCGCCAGCGCTTGCAACTGAGCATCATCACTGCCACCTGGCTGGGCAAGATGCTCGATCGCCTGCTCGACCTTGGTTTTTTGCTCTGCTAATTGATCGCGCGCTTGGGTACGTTCGCGCACCTGCTCATGTGTTTCGTGCATCGCCGCCATCACCGCTTGGCGATCGTGCAATGCTTGACCACTCTGCTCAATGAGCTTGGTCAGTGCGTCGTTGGCGGCTATCCATGCAGGTGCTTGTTCCTCTAACACACGAATTTCGTTTGCTAGTGCATCATCTTGGCGTTGATGCTCGCGAACCTGCTCGGCCTGTTGCTCACGGGCTAACTGCAACTCATCACGCGTCGCTTGCTGCAATGCTACCGCCTGCTCGACCGCATCCGCGTTGGTCAGTGTTTCGTGGGTGACATCCTGATATTGACTCACCAGTGATTGTGCTTGCTCACGGTGCTGCTGACGTTGCAACAGCTCGCGCTGCTCGTACTGCAGTTGATTCAGGCTATCGGCCAAATAACGACGTTCGCGGCCTTGTTCCACCCAATATTTCGCTTGCTTTCCGGCTTTCTCACGTAGCGCATCCGGCTCAATGCGACGTAATAACGTAAACGCATGATCAAATTGGCTCGCCGTGGCAGAAGCAAGATCACGTTTGTGCTTCAGAGACAGCACGGTATCGGTTTGCTGCGCTTCTTCGGCTTTAAGTGTCTGCAACCGAGCACTGGCATCATCAGCCTGTAGCTCTTCATCGCCCGTCAGCGCGCGGGCTTTTTCTAGCGCATTCACCGCTTGCTGGTATTGCAAAGAACGCGTCTGTTGCGTGTTCAGTGCCTGTTGATAATCGGCCAACTGGCTTTTCAGGCTATCAACTTCTTCTTCGCTTTGCGCCGCTCGCAGTTCGCCCTCAGCTAATTGCTCGGCCGCCTCTTCCACCACCATGATCTGTTCTTCAAGGCGCTCACTCAATTCAAGTAAGTCTTCCTCATAGCGTTGGATTTTTTCTTGCTGACGTAACGCAGATTGCACTAACTGCAAATGGTCCGATGCCGCTTGGTGGTCTTGTTCCAAGTGATCTTGACCCGCTTCCAGCTCGTCCAGCTCTTCTTGCATCGCGTGTGCTTGCGCTTGCTTTTGCTGCAATTCCGCTTGTGCACTGCCCAACTCGGCACGCAACGACAAGGCTTGTTCTAATTTGCTGCGTCGTTCGTTGGCATGGCGCATGTAGTCTGAGGCGACATAGTGCGTCGCTTCGGTGATCAAGTGCTTAAATAAATCCCGATCACGCTGGGTCAGTTTAATCGCTTCCAGCGTCATCCGGTTTTCTTTTAAAGCGACTTCCATATCTTGGAACGCTTTTTTCACGCCACCGTTTTGCGGCAACAAATAATCGCGTAACGATTTGGTGATGGCACTTGAGATCCCACCGTATAAGGACGCTTCAATCAAACGATAGTATTTGCCGCGATCTTGCTGAGTGCGCAGCTTTTTCGGCAGTACGCCAAACTCAAACATCTGAGCGTGATAGTCGGTGACCGAGTTGAACGCTTTGAAATGCGCGGTCTCATAGCCTCCGGCTGCCTCTTTCACTTCATTTAATTGACGAACACGAGCTTGCCCATTGGCCAGTGTTTCTACCAATACCTCAGTCGGGGTCACGTGTGAAGGCAACCCTTGAATAACGAAAGGTTTGATATCAACTTTTTTGTCTCGTCCTGCGACTTGCTGCAAACGTACCGCAAATAACACTCGCTGCTGACGGGAATTCACCACGTCTAGCGCGGCATAACACGACCCCGGCTGCAATTTACCGTGCAGCCCTTTATCTCGCGAGGCACTCGAGCTGCCCGCTTCCGTGGTATTTCGGAAGTGAAGCAAGGTTTGGTCGGGGATCAAAGACGTGATAAACGCCGCCATCGTGGTTGATTTACCGGCACCGTTACCACCAGAAAGCGTGGTCACCAAGGTATCGATATCAAAGGTTCGAGCAAAAAAGCCGTTCCAGTTCACCATGGTGAGTGATTGATATTTACCGCGTTGGCTCATGCTGTCTGTTCCTCAGTTGGTTGGGATTGGGTAAACGAATCCTCTTCATGCAGATCGTCGTCCAAAAAGCTGGATTGGATATGCTCTTGGGTATGCACTACCGCTTCACCATCGCGGATCAGGCGCAATTGTGCATCCTGCATGTCTTCTCCAGTGCGCACATCGGCGCCAAAACGGAACGTAGCTTCGCTGACACGGAACTTGTGCCCTTCACCAATTGGAATGATCATGCCTAATCGGCGTAGACGGCGCAGTGAGGTTTTAACTTTGTCGAACAGTTTGTCACGATCTAAGTCAGAGCCGCTGGCGCGATGTGTAACCAGCTTCATCAGCTTTTTCTCATCGGCAAGCGCCATCAGTTCGTCGAAGAGCTCTTGGGTGGTGAAAATCCCTTCTTGCGCCAGTCGCTCTGGGCTGAGATAAAGAAAACACAAGACTTTGCCCACCAACATATCTAGCTCAGACAGAACACTGCGGCGTATCAGGCTGGTTGAGCGAGGGCGCAGGTAAAAGAACCCTTCTGGGGCACGCACTAATTCTGCATTGTACCTCTGGTAAAAAAGATTCAGCTCTTGCTCAAACTCAACCAACAACGCATGGTTATCCAAATCTTCACTGGCAATATGGCGGCCAGCACGCAAAGCGCTATCCAACGCCGGAAAGAGTGGATTAGCGATCGCTTTTGCTAACCCTTCAGGCATTGGCATTTCAGTATTTATCGATGACATTCGCTTGTACCTTGGCTCCAAAGTCATTAATGGCCTGCCAGTCAGGCTGGATCGCGTTAAAGTCGGACTGGGAATAGCCCATCCGAACCGCTTGGTTAATCACCAAACGCGCGAGATCAAAGTGGCGGGCTTGCGGGTGCTCGGCCAGATAAGATTTCAGGACGTCGCCTAAGTTGATGGCTTGGCCGGTTTGACGGTGACGCTGCAGCATCTCAGAGACTTGACGTGATAGCGCATCATCCACCACCGTCAGCTCTTCAAATTCAACCTGTGCAGGCATTTCTCCCGTTACTTCATCGTCACGTAGCACTAAGGCTTCATCACGGGTGTCGCGGAGTCGCTCTGCATCGGCATAGGTCAAAAACCAAGGCGCATCGAAAAAGTCACTCACCGATTGACGTAACCGCTGGCTGAATGCGCGGTTTTTATCCATGTCGATGGCGGTACGAATAAACTTGTGCACATGACGGTCGTAGCCGATCCACAAGTCAATTGCTTGCTGCCCCCAGTTGATGATCCGGTCGAGTTTCATTTGCAGGCTGTAAACCATCGCATCCACGAAGTCGAGGTCATCACGCGAGCGTACCACTTCTTGAATCTCGAGCAATTGGCTTTGTAAGTTATCTCCCGCGGCTTGCAAAGTGTCTTGCAACTCGCGCAGCGTGCTCGAGGTTTCATTGAGCAAGTATTCACAATTGGCGATCGCAGCCTGCCAATCTTGCGTCAGCAGCGCAGCAATATCATCTTTCACTTGCTGCTGCTGCTCGTCCATCACGCGCTGATTGAGGTCGATGCGATCAAAAATTTCGGCTACCGAGTATTTCAACACGCCATACACGTTGTGGCGCCAAAACTTCGCATCACCGTCTTGCATCGCTGCACTGCGGGCTTTTTCAATTTCATCCGCCACCATCGATAATTGCACCGACAACTTCAATGCTGAATACTCGCGGTGGCGCGCATAATAATCTGCAATGCCCATCGCCAACGGCGTTAAGCGATAAATGCTATCGCCCTCGGTCATTTCACTCGTAAACCGGCTCAACAAACGGGCTTGTACCATTTCATTGATGGCGTTGTTGGCGCGAAAGGCTAGATTCCCCGCAGGGCTATCACCCGACGCGGCAAACTGTTCGCTTACGATACGGAAGGCATCAATCAATTCACCTTCGCTTAGTTCATCTTCGAAACGTTCTTGGCTCATTACCGTAATGGCCAATAAAAACGCCAATCGCTCCGGCGGCAAGTTAAGTGAAAAGCCACCTTGCTTCACCCAGTTGACCAATTCGGGCACTGTCTGAGCGTCGTCTGCCCGCGTCAGGGTTGATTGGGCCTGATCACTCATCCGTTGTCCTTGTTGTTTTCATCATTTCTCATCTTATTCTGCCTTCTGTGCCCAGACGTGAATGTAACGTCCTAGCGACACAAAGGGTTCTTCGCGGCATAGCTGCTGTTCTAGCGCCACCACTTGTTCAAAGGTAAAGTCACCGGTGCGGGTATCTCGCATGTAATCATGAAACGTGCGCACTCCGGTTTTGCCCTTAATCTCGCATCCTGCTTGCGTGATCCATTGATACACGTCGTTAGGCATTAAGCCTTTCGTCGGCTGCAGTTTGAAGCGTTTTCGATGCGGCATCCCCGCCTGAACATGGCTTAAATTGCCGCACACTAAATTCTTAAAGAGTAAGCCGGTCTGGTTATAAAACATCACCGATGCGAAACCGCCGGGCTTTAGCAAGGTCAATAACGTCTTTAGCACCTGTTCTGGATGCTCTAGCCACTCCATCACCGCGTGAAACAAAATCACATCCGGTGCAGTGGTCAAATGTTCGCCGATCGCTTGCACAGGGGCGTGAACCAGCTGATACTGCGAGAGTAAGCCTTGTTGTTCAATCTCCTGTCGCGCTAAGTCGAGCATTTGCGAAGAGAGATCACATAAAGTGACCCTGTGACCAAGCGCCGCCAATGGCTGCGATAATGGCCCAACGCCGCCACCTGCATCTAGAATATGCAAAGGACGACTATCATCGTCAAAATGGCGCAAAATCTGTTCAATGTCTTGCCAAACTACTACTTGGCGGATTTCGCCTTTGCCCGATCCATAAATGTTTTTAACAAATTTGTGGGCAATGTCGTCGAAATTTCTGTCCTCAGTCACAATGGCATTCGTTATCATTGAATAGTAAGAAGGGCATATTTTGTCACAAGCCTTACGTTAATAAAGGTTTATGGCACTATTTGTGCCTCGTTTGACTATATTTCGGGCGACATTGCATGTTTGAATTAAAAAAACTGATCTCAACCTTGATAATGCCCTTGCCCGCGCTGTTGTTGTTGGGTCTTTTCGGGCTATGCCTGCTTTGGTTCTCTCAGCGTAAAAAGCTGGCATCGTTTGTTATCTTGGGGGCATTTTTAGGTATCTTTCTCGCGTCTTTCCAACCCGTCGCCTCTGGACTGCTTCGGCCACTGGAACGTCAATATCCCGCCTTTCTCCCCACGGATAAACCCGTGGATTTCGTCATGGTGTTGGGCAATAGTCATGTGGTTGATGACGCATTGCCACCCACCTCCGAGCTATCACGTACCGCGCTGATGCGCTTGGCTGAAGGTATACGCATCCATCGGATGTATCCAACCTCCAAACTGATTTTATCTGGTTATGATCACGGATATGAAGTGAGCCACGCCAGAATGTTGGCGAGAGTGGCCATGGCACTGGGCGTTAATAAGAACAGTATTCTGTTACTTGAAACCGCCAAAGATACATGGGAAGAAGCCTATCAAGCCGCATCTGTCGTGGGCAGCAGTAATCTCGTGTTAGTCACATCTGCCTCTCACATGGATCGTGCCATGTATGAATTTCGAAGCGCCGGGCTCGACCCTATCCCTGCCCCAACCAATTTTATGGCGCAAAAAGAAATCAAACAGCCGTGGATTAAGTACAGTCCTCGCGCACAATACTTGGAACAATTTGAGCGTTATTGGCATGAACGGTTAGGCCAAGCATGGCAAAGGCTACGCGATCTAATCGCCCAGCCTAGCGCATAAAAGGTAACAAAAAGCCGCGATAGCTATCGCGGCTTTTTTATTGGTGCTCAAACGCTCGCGTTTACGACGCTAAGTGCGCGCGTACCGCCTCTAAATCCGCTTGGGTATCTACACCGTGTGGCGGTGTTTCTCGGGCCACATCAACATGAATTTTCTCACCATGCCAGAGTACGCGTAACTGCTCCAGCGACTCGATTTTTTCTAAAGGACTCGGTGTCCAATGGATGTACTGGCTGATAAATCCGGCGCGATAGCCATAAATCCCAATATGGCGCAGTAGTGACTCAGGGACCTGCGGCGAGTCCTCACCAAAATGCTCCCGATCCCAAGGGATGGTGGCGCGACTAAAATACAGCGCAAAGCCTTGATGATCAGTGACAACTTTGACCACATTAGGATTGAAGACCTGCTCCGGTTGGTCAATCGCAACCGCAAGAGTCGCCATTGGCGCTTGTTGGTATGTGTTCAGGTTATCCGCGACTTGCCGGATCACTGCCGACGGGATCAACGGCTCATCACCTTGGACGTTGACGATAATGGCATCATCCGCAAACCCATAGGTTGTCACAACTTCAGCCAATCGTTCAGTGCCGGATTGGTGATCATCTCGGGTCAAGCAGACTTCACCACCGAAAGCCTCGACGGCAGAAACAATCCGTGCATCATCTGTCGCAACGATGACTTGTTTGGCACCAGCGGCTTGAGCTCGCTCGTAAACGTGTTGGATCATAGGCTTTCCGCCGATATCAGCGAGTGGTTTTCCCGGTAATCGGCTTGAGCCATAACGCGCGGGGATCACCACATAAAAGTCTGTCATCCCTGAACCTCTTCCAATGACATATCACGTGCTTCGGATTCAAGCAGCACTGGGATCCCATCCTCAATCGGATATGCAACACGGTCGAACTTACACACGAGTTCATTATTTTCTTTATTGAAGTAGAGCTTACCCTGACAAGAAGGACAAGCCACAATTTCAAGCAGACGGTGATCCATAAGTTTCCTTTAATTTTTATGCTTTTTCAGGTGGTGAAGCTTTTCTAGCACATAGTTTGCCGCTGTGTCAGGGAGTTTCGCTGCCACAGGCAAATACCACCAATTGTCTTGAGCAATGCCTTGATATTTCACAGCATCTTTTTCGGTCATCAATAGATGTTGCCCCTTTGCGGCTAAACTGTCTAGCGCTTCGGCACTCAATGATTGATGATCTTGCACCGCTTCACTGTGTACCGGGGTCACACCCATTTTTTGTAAGGTGGCAAAAAAACGTGGCGGATGACCTATGCCCGCCATCGCAACCACCTCAGGAAGAATCGAAACCTGACAACGTTGACCACTACGTAAATTCACCGCTTCGGTCGGTACCAATGTCATTGGCCACTCCCCTTGGTGCGGCTCACCTCCATTGTTGACCACCATATCTACGGTGGCGAGACGGGACGTGTGCTCGCGCAATGGTCCTAATGGAATATAGTGCCCGTTTCCGAATCGACGCTGACCATCCACAATCACAATTTCGAGGTCGCGATCGAGCCGGTAGTGCTGCATGCCATCATCCGTAACCACTACATTGACGCCCTCATCAAGGAGTCGTTTAACTGCTGCGCTCCGATCCGGGTCAACACAAACAGGCACTTGAGTACGGCGGGCAATCAAGACCGGCTCATCACCGGCCACGCGAGGAGAGGTTGTTTGTGACAGCAACAATGGATACTGTTCCGATTTCCCCCCATAGCCGCGTGATACCACCCCGGGACGGTAGCCTTGGGTCTTCAGTTGCTCCACCAGCCAAACCACAAACGGCGTTTTGCCATTGCCGCCGATCATGATGTTACCCACCACAATCACAGGCACGGGCGCGCGATAACTGGGGGCTTTACCACTCAGATAGCGTTGACGGCGATAGCGTGCCACCGCGCCAAATAGCTTGCTAATGGGCCACAAGGGAGCGGCCCAAACCGGAACATCTTCACGAAACCAAAGTTTTTCAACCATGGTCAGTCACCAAATTGAATACGGTGCAACTGGGCATACGCACCGTCTTGCTCTAACAGCGCCTGATGGTTGCCACGCTCAACAATTTCCCCTTCATCCACCACGAGAATTTGATCCGCATCTTCAATCGTGGATAAACGGTGCGCTATCACCAACACAGTGCGATCTTTTTGCAACTCGTCCAGTGCTGCTTGAATGGCGCGCTCAGATTCAGTATCCAATGCCGAGGTCGCTTCATCCAAAATCAGTACTGGTGCGTTGCGCAGCAGCGCACGAGCAATGGCAAGGCGTTGACGTTGCCCACCAGACAAGCTGACGCCATTCTCACCTATAATGGTGTCATAGCCTTCATCTAATTCACGAATAAAGTCATCTGCATACGCCAATTTTGCCGCCTCAATGATCTGCTCACGGGTGAACTGATCCTCGGCTGCGTAGGCGATGTTGTTGGCGACGGTGTCGTTAAACAGGTGAACATTTTGCGAGACTACCGCCACATGTTGGCGCAGATTGGCAAGCTTATACTCGTCAATGGGCACGCCATCTAATGTGATGGTGCCACTGTCGATGTCATAAAAGCGCGTTAACAGGTTGGCAATGGTACTTTTGCCTGAGCCGGAGCGTCCCACCAGTGCCAAAGTTTGCCCCGCGGGTAAATCAAAGCTGACATTGCGAAGTGCAGGCGCTTCTTTGGATGGATACGTAAAGACCACATTGTCCACCTGAATATCGCCCTTCACGCGATCTGCTTCATATTCACCAGTGTCTTTTTCAGTGTCGAGCTCCATCAGGTTGAACAGGCTGTGACACGCTGCCATACCTCGTTGGAACTGCGACGTGACGTTAGTGAGAGATTTTAGTGGACGCATCAAGCCAAACATCGCACCGAACACCACTGCAAACGTACCGGCGGTTAGCTCGGAGCGAATCGCTTCGGTATTTGCCAGTACCAAGACCACGACCAGCGCCATCGAGGCAATCAGCTGGATCACTGGGTTGGCAATAGCTTGAGCAGAGACCAGTTTCATCGTTTGTTGGCGCATACGATTACTGACTTTATCAAAGCGCGCTTTTTCAACGTCTTGGCCACCGTAGCTCAGGACGACTTTGTGCCCTTTCAGCATTTGTTCTGCCGAGCTAGTGACGGACCCCATGGCATCTTGCATATTCGATGAGATGCGACGAAACCGTTTCGACACCACGCGAATCGAAAACGCCACCACAGGCGCGATAACCAACAAAATCGCCGATAGCTGCCAGCTCGACCAAAACATCAATACCATCAAGCCGAGAATTGACGCTCCCTCACGGACTAGGCTCACCAAGGCGCTGCTTGTCGCCGACGCCACCTGTTCGGAGTCATACGTGATGCGAGAGAGCAAGGCGCCGGAGGATTCTTGATCGAAAAAACTGACGGGCATTTTCATAAAGTGGTTAAACATGCGTCGGCGCATGGTCATCACCACATTCCCCGACACCCATGACAGGCAGTAAGCAGAGACAAAACTAGAAAGTCCGCGCACTACCATCAACACCACGAGATAAACGGGCATCCATTTGAGGAAATCCCCCGCCACATCATCATAGGTAAAGCCTTGATCGAGCAGTGGCTTGAGCATGGAGAGCATGAGGGTATCACTGGCTGCATTGATAACCAGTGCGACAATGGCAACGATCAAGCCAAGCTTATAGTTGGCGATGTATGGCCAGAGTTGCTTGAACGTCTGCCAGGTCGTTTTATCTTGATATTCGCTCATTAAAATCGTTTAGCTGTGTAAAACAGACCGGCATTCTACTCTTTTACCCGCCGTCGTCCAAATTTACCGGTCGCCGTTCAAACAGCGTCCGATACCATTGCCCTTGGTGATCATATCGCCACCGGGTCATTTTCCATCGGCCATGGCGGCGCTGAAAACGCACTTGGCCATCTTTCGCGGTATCCAACCAAGTGATCCCCGCTTGCTGATAACGCTCACGAACAACTGGCGCTGGCAACCCCCACGGATTAAACAACCCAGTTGACGCCACCACCCAATGCGGTGATACCGCGGTTATCCAAGGTGACGACGAAGACGATGCACTGCCATGATGTGGCACCAGCATAATATCGCTCTGCACGGCTTCGCGATTTTCCAGGCGCGCCAGTAATGCCGACTCCCCCTGTGATTCAATATCGCCGGTCAGCAAGACACTGCTACGTCCATCACTGACCCGAACCACACAAGAATCATTGTTACCCGCACGATCCGCCTGTATTGGCGGCCAAAGCACATGAAACCTTAACCCTTGCCAATTCCACCTAGCGCCTCGCTGACAGGGTAAATAACCACGTCTTTTCTCACTGGCGCGCTGCCAAATTGGTTGAAAGCGTTCGGTGATAAACGCGGCTCCACCATCGTGGTCACTATCACCATGGCTTAAGAGTAGGCCATCGAGTTGTTCGATGCCTCGTTGCTCAAGAATCGGCGTAATCACCGCTTGCGCGATCCCGCCCACTTGCCATCGGTTTCCGGTGTCATAAAGCACCGCTCTGCCGTTTTTAGTAATTAACACCGCTAAGCCATGCCCCACATCGAGCACATCCAACTGCCAGTCAGGCAATGGTGGCGCACGCCATGCAAAAGAGGTCGTCACCAGTAGCAGTAAAAGCAACGTTTGCCGGTGCCAGCGCCAACTCACCATTAACCAGCATCCTCCCGCAACCAGCAAAGGCCACAACCACGATAACGGTGGAGGCCGCAGCCAAGCTTGGCGGGCAACGTCGGCAAGCCATATCACTGGCGCTAGGCTCCAATCTGCCGCTTGCCAAATAAATGCCGCGACGGTACTGCCCGCTATGAACTGAGCAACCAGGGCGACAAAGACCAAGGGCACTGTGAATATTCCCACCCAAGGAACGGCAAGGAGATTTAACGGCGTGGCGGCGGCACTCAAACCAGAAAAAAAGCCCAGCTGCAAAGGCAACATACCTATCAAGAGAACGAGTTGAATAAATACCAGTTGCTTGCCCCGCCAAACCATACGGGCATACATTGTTGCTGGGAACTCTCGCCGACGAGACAGCAAGTAATGCGCGAGGCACAGCGCTGACACCGCCGTAAACGACAGCCAAAAACTCAATGAAAAGCCTGCGAAGGGATCGCGCAATAGCACAGCCAGTAAGGTGATTTGCAACAAGGTGCTGGGAGACACCTGCGCCCCCATGCGCTTTGCACTGGCATAGATAAATAGGGCAATCAAGGCGCGCTGGGTGGGTAACGCAAACCCTGCCAACGCGGCATACCCTAACGCAACCAGCATAGCGCTGTAGAGCGGCCACCAAAGGGTGAGTCGCCATTCAGGCAGCAGCAAACGGATCCCCCACCCGACTTGCCATCCCAACGCAAACGCCAGCCCAATGTGAAGCCCAGAAATAGCCATCAGGTGAGCTAGACCGCTGTGCGTTAAGATCTGCCAATCTTCGTGGGTCAACCATTGCCGCTCTCCCAAGCTTAGCGCCAGTAAATAGCGGCCATAACGCAAAGGCTCAAGCACAGGGGTCAGTGCATTTAAGACTGATTGCCGCCATGATGGTGTGTGTGTGAGCCGCTCGGCGTTTTTGAGGCTGGCTTTGCTATGAATCCGTCGGGCCACAAAGTAACGCTCCGCATCAAAGCCAGCTTCGTTTAAACGTCCATACGGCGGCTTCAGTCTAACCGTGAGCCTCCAACGCTCACCTTGTTGAGGAAAAGGTGGCGATTGCCAATAAAGGCGAACACAAACTGAGCGAAAAAACGGCAGTGGTTTATCATTAATTTCATCAACATCAAAAATAATCGATTGTGGGCCGGCTTTGGGGCTAAWAAGGCTGCCCACAGAGCCAGATATTGTAGTATCCTCTGTGCTAGAAATGATGTGGATCACGTCTGCTTGGTACAAGGTTGCGGATAATACAGCCCAAGTGAGCCCTAACGCGCTCCCCGCGAGCCACCAAAGGCGCTTTTTCCACCCAAAATGAAACACAATACACGCAATGAAACACGTCCAAACTGGTGGCAAACTGGGCCACCATGGCAGCGATAAAATCGACGCAGCCAAGCCGAGCGTGAATGTCAGCTTCATCGCGTAACATCCAGGTAAGTTAAGCAGGTATGCCCAAGAAGTTTTTTCAACGCTACATGCCAAAACGCGAGGCATTGCGCGATAACAAAGCACTGCGCGTGTTTGGAAGCCTGTTGCACGACCCAAACCTGTGGTGCTTGAATCGTCGCTCCGCATCGGGGGCCTTTGCGGTCGGTTTGTTCATGGCATTTGTTCCCTTGCCCAGCCAGATGATCATGGCCGCGGGACTGGCGATCTTGTTTGGTGTCAACCTGCCTTTGTCGGTCGCGTTGGTTTGGATCAGTAATCCCATTACCATGCCTGTGCTGTTCTATCTCGCCTATAAACTCGGCGCGTGGATGATGAACACACCGCCCTATCCCTTCCATTTTGAGCTCTCTTGGCACTATTTGGTTGAACAAATGGGTCACATTGGACCGCCTTTCTTTCTCGGCTGTATGACCAGTGGTTTGGTGCTCGCCGTGATTGGCTATTTTGCCGTCAGAGGCATTTGGCGCTATTCCGTGGTAAGAAGCTGGCGTAAACGTAAACTTCGTATTCCGAACAAGTTAAAAGAAGTGCTGCCGAAGCCGAATAAACCCTCTTGATTCACGTTGATATCAGGCAACGCTAAAACGGTAGGAAAGGAAAACAAGCCGCTTGAGGGCGCATTGCGACACAGTCATCATCCGGCATTATCAATACGTAAAACCAACCCAAAATTATCGAGACAGATCGAAAAAGGGCCAGCACTCATGCTGGCCCTTTTGATGATGGGTTGTTGTAGCTAGCGCTCTCGCTCACCGCTATTTTGCACTCAATACAGCCGCTGGCTGCAACTGACACGCGCGACGCGCTGGATACCAAGCGGCCAATAAGCTGAGGAGCATCGCGGTTAAACTCACCACCACCACATCGGACACGCGTAACTCACTGGGTAGGAAGTTAATAAAATACACATCACCAGAGAGAAAACGGTGACCCACAACCTGCTCTACCCATTGGATTAATTGGGTTAAATTGCTTGCCAGCAATACCCCCAGCACACTGCCAATCAGGCTCCCCAACGCACCGGCGAATAGTCCATACCAAACAAAAATCCGTCGGATCAAGGTATCGCCTGCTCCCATCGTACGCAAAATCGCAATATCAGCCGCACGGTCTTTCACCGACATCATCAGCGTTGATACCACGTTAAAGCAGGCCACACCAATCACCAAAACCATGACCAGATACATAATCGAACGCACCAAATGGATATCGCGATACAAATAGCCAA
Source organism: Salinivibrio sp. PR5 (assembly GCF_001996085.1). Classification (NCBI taxonomy): domain Bacteria; kingdom Pseudomonadati; phylum Pseudomonadota; class Gammaproteobacteria; order Vibrionales; family Vibrionaceae; genus Salinivibrio; species Salinivibrio sp. PR5. The sequence goes on along the minus strand of NZ_MUFK01000019.1, from coordinate 35,570 downwards.
ATTCACTGGTCCAGTCTTTCATGTACACATAGGCGGAAAGGGTTTGACCGACCTCTCGGACGATACGTCGCGCCTCCAACACCGGCTGAACTTTGAGTGAGACCCCGGTAACCGAATCATCTAGCGCCATCAACTGCTGCGCATCAGATAGACGCATCAAGGCTAACGCATGATCAATCTGTCCGCCCAGCCGTAACAATCCACCCACTTGCATTCTCACTCGCTGAGGTGAACGCAACTTTAAGCTCGCATCCGCCGCGGGGATCATCACGGTTAACCAATCGCCTACCTTCACGCCTAAGCTATCGGCGACACCTTGCCCGAGCACGATATTTGATTGCCCCGCTGGCAAACTGTCCCAACCGCCATCAATAAACGCACCAATGCGACTCACTGCCGATTCGTCGCTCGGTGAAACGGCGCGGATCTGGGCAGGTTTAAGTGCACTGCCATGTTCCATCAACACGGTCATTTCCACGTACGGCGCCGCAGCCACCACTTGAGGATGCTGCAAGGCTTGGTGCTTTACTTGCTGCCAGTCTTCGAGCGTACCATTAACACCAAACACTTGCGCATGCGGCACCACAGAGAGTACACGCTGATTAAGCTCGCGCTCAAAGCCATTCATGGCCGATAGACCGACAATAATGACCATCACACCGATGGCAATGCCAATCACCGATGACAACGAGATAAATGAGACCAGCCGATTACGCTGGCGGGCACGACTAAAGCGGCGTCCAATGGCTAACGACAGTGGTTTCATTGCCCCTCCTCAGTGGCACTCACAGCAAGCAGTTGGCCATCTTGCATTCGCACTTGGCGGTCCAATTTGGCTGCCAGCTCACTGTCATGCGTCACCACTAGAAACGCCGTCCCATGTCGTGCATTCAACGAACGCATCAAATCATAGATCTCCAAAGCTGTCGCATGGTCAAGATTCCCCGTCGGTTCGTCAGCGAGAACCAGCTTAGGATCGTTGACTAACGCACGTGCGATCGCGACACGCTGACGCTCGCCCCCCGATAACTCAGCAGGACGATGGGATAAACGATGGCCCACGCCGACCGCATTCAACATCTCCGTTGCTCTTGCTGTGGCCGTCTTACGTGCAACTTTATTAATTAGCAGTGGCATCATCACATTTTCGAGTGCCGTAAAGTCGGCCAGTAGGTGATGAAACTGATAAACAAATCCAAGCGCTTGGTTTCTTAGCTGCGCTTGTTGGTTCGCAGACATTTGGCTAATTGCTTTGCCCTCAAAATACACCTCACCCTCGCTCGGTGTATCAAGCGTACCCAAGGTGTGCAACAAGGTACTTTTGCCTGAGCCAGACGAGCCGACAATCGCCACAAGCTCTCCCGATGCAATGCTCAGAGACACCTGATTCAATACATGAATCGCCTGACCACCCTCTTGATAGGTTTTGCTGATTTGGTGACAGGACAACAAAGACTCATTCATAACGCAGTGCCTCAGCAGGTTGAACAGATGCCGCTTTAAAAGCAGGGAAAAGGGTCGCTAACGTGCTCAGCAAAATAGCCAACACCATAACCATAACGACGTGAGTTGGATTGACGACCACGGGAAGCGCAAGGCCATTGCCTAGCAAACTCACTCCAAACAGGGCCATGATTTCATTGATATAGAGGGACGCAAGCACCCCCAATACGCCCCCGACCAATGCACCCAATAACCCACTGAGTGAGCCTTGAGCCATAAAGACAGCAACAATATCGCGATTTTGCATGCCTAAGGTTTTCAAAATGGCAACCTCGGCTTGTTTCTCCATCACCACCATAATTAAGGCAGCAATAATGTTGAATGCAGCGACAATAATGATAAGGCTGAGCATTAAGCTCATCATGTTCTTTTCCATCTTCACCGCTTGAAAAAGCTCGCCCCGCCAGACGCGCCAATCTTGCCACGCTGCACTCTCTGCCATCGGTTTGAGATCGGTAATCGCAAAGGGATCGTCAAGGAAAAGGCGTAAATCTTGCGCTTGCTGCGGCGGAATACGCATTAAACGCGCTACATCATGGATGTTAGCCAGCATCAATTGATTGTCGACATCAGTCCCAGTGTGAAAAATGCCAGCCACGGTGAATAAACGCTGCGCAGGGATCCGCCCAATCGGGGTAAACTGGCTCGCACTGGTGACCATCACGCGCACCTGATCGCCAACACGTAAACGTAAATTGCTCGCCATCGCCCGGCCAATGATGATTTGATAACGACCCTCGGCTAACGCTTGAATATCCCCTTGTAACAGATGGTCTGCCAACGGCTCATAAGCGGTTGGGTCAACCCCTTCTAATAACCCTGCAGTCAGCCCTGTTCGGCTTTGTAACACCGCCTCTGTGGTTTGAATGGGAGCGGTCGCCACCACATGTGGCCATTGTTCAACGCGGTTTTTTACCGATGCCGTTTGTCCGTCCGCGATGACCGCATGCGGCAGTACGCCTAAAATGCGGCCTTTTAACTGGGCTTCAAAGCCATTCATCACTGATGACACGGTGATCAAAGCGAGCACACCTATGGCAATTCCTGCAGTAGACATAGACGACACAAATCGCCCAAAACGATCGGCCGATCGGCCGCGCAAATACCGCAAGCCAATAAACACCGATAAGGGTTGATACATAGTGCACCTAGCTTATTGTTTTGATTCGCTGCAAAGCATACCTGCCTGAGCGAATGTCGCCAAGTTTACACACCGATTTGACTGAATATTGACGGATACTGCCCAGAAGCGCACGTTGACGCCCGATAAGGCGGTCTTGAAACTTTACCTAACGCGACGGGTGCGTGATAATCATCAAATGACTGTAAGATAAGGCACAGTGATGAGCCAAGACGAGTACTTTTCTGTAAGAGCCGCAATACGCATTAATGTTGAGCCGCTTCAAGATAGCCAAGCCCAACCCGATGCGGATGCATTTATGGCGGAAATCCCCGCGCCCTTTCGGGTAGCAAGCCAATGTGGCCAAGTCGATAACGCGGTTGAAAAAGAGTTACAATCTCTTGAGCCGGACGATGCCTCAGCACTGTACCGTATCTTGCAAGCGCAAAACGAAAAGCTCACCTTAATGATGGGCTATATGCTCAGTCAAGAAGACGATCCCGCTCAGCGCTTCACCACCCATGCATTCGGCGCAAGCAGCTTTGCCTATCTAAGCCCCACACCACTAAAACAGAGCGACCATGTGCGTGTGAAGCTGTTTCTTGATTTTCCGCCCACAGCGATTTATTGCTATGGCGTGGTCACCCACTGTGAAAAAAAAGCGCCTGACGATGACCATCCACCCCAGTATTTGATCCAAATCCAATATACACGCTTATTGGAAGACGACCGAGACACTCTGATCCGCGCCGCCTTACATCATCAGCAAAAGCTTTTGCGAAAGCGCGCACTCAACCGAAACAAATCAAGCAGTTAAATTCATGACTCAACAACCGCTATACACGTTTACCCTTCCCCGTGGTGCGGGTGACGTCAAACACCTAGGCAACTTAACGGGTGCGGCGTTACCGATTGCCGTCGCCAACATTCGTCAGCAACATCAGGGACCCATTTTTTTGTTGGTGCCCGATAACCAAACTGCAGTTCGCTTGCAGCCCGCGATCAGCCAATTTACCGAGGGGCAATGCGATATTTTTCCCGACTGGGAAACCTTGCCTTATGACAGCTTCTCGCCCCATCAAGATATTATCTCTGCACGACTGGCGTGCCTGTATCAATTGCCGACCCAACGCGACGGCGTACTGATCGCGCCGGCGAGTACCGCCTTACAACGTGTGACGCCAAAGCAGTTTCTCCATCAGCATGCATTGATGGTGAAAAAAGGTGACATTCTGTCGCTCGAGAAGCTGCGCGACCAACTGACGGATGCTGGCTATCGCCATGTTGACCAAGTCATGGAGCACGGTGAATTTGCCAGCCGCGGTTCGATCCTTGATTTATTTCCGATGGGCAGTGATGAGCCTTATCGCATCGACTTTTTCGATGATGAAGTGGACACGATTCGTCAATTCGATCCAGAGAATCAGCGTTCGACGGGTGAGTTAGCGCAAATTCAATTGCTGCCTGCGCACGAATTTCCCACCGATGATGCCGCCGTTGAGTTTTTCCGTGGCCGCTTCCGCGAGCACTTTGAAGCCCGCCGAGAACCGGAATCTGTCTACCAACAAGTCAGCAAAAAAACATGGCCGGCAGGGATTGAATACTGGCTACCGCTGTTTTTCGACCAAACCGAAACCCTGTTCGACTACTTGCCCGATAACACCCTGATTTTAACCGTGGGTGATATCGAAGCGGCGATGACACACTTTCTCGATGACGTGGCACACCGCTACAACCAGCGCCGTGTGGACCCCTTACGTCCGCTATTACCGCCGCACGCTATTTGGCTTAATAAAGACCAGCTGTTTAGCCACTTGAAAGATTATCCGCAACTGCGCCTATTAAGTGACAACGTCACAGAAAAAGCAGGCCGTGAGAATGTCGATATCTCTCCACTGCCGACGTTAACGGTCAATCATCAAGCCAAAGAACCGCTAGCCGCACTGCGTCAATTCAGTGAACAATTTGGCGGTCACTTGGTATTCTCGGTCGAATCGGAAGGTCGCCGCGAGGCACTGCTTGATCTGTTGACCCAAGCCAAAATCCGCCCCATGGTCGCGTCGTCGCTCTCAGACGCGCTGGCGCAACCGGGCCGATTCAGTCTTATCATTGGGCCGGTTGACCAAGGCTTTATTGATAACACTCGTCAATTTGCCCTGATTTGTGAAAGCGACATGTTTGGCGAGCGTGCTGTACAGCAACGTCGTCGTGATAAGCGGAAGCAAAGCGTCAACAACGATGCCGTGATACGCAGTTTGGCCGAGCTCAAACCGGGACAACCCGTGGTTCATCTTGAGCATGGCATCGGTCGCTATCAAGGACTGCAAACACTTGAAGCCGGTGGACTCAAAACCGAGTACATGACCCTTGAATACCAGCAAGGCGCCAAGCTTTATGTGCCGGTCAGTGCGTTACACTTGATTAGCCGCTACTCCGGTGGCGCGGAAGATGCAGCGCCTATCCATAAACTCGGGGGCGAAGCATGGGAGAAAGCGCGTCGTCGCGCGGCAGAAAAAGTGCGCGATGTCGCTGCAGAGCTGTTGGATGTCTATGCCAAGCGTGAAACCAAGCCTGGCTTTGCCTTCAAACATGACAAAGAAGCCTATCAAGTATTTCGATCCAGCTTCCCGTTCGAAGAAACGCCGGACCAATCCCAAGCCATTAACGCGGTCCTCTCGGATATGTGCCGCCCCATTGCCATGGATCGCTTAGTGTGTGGTGATGTCGGTTTCGGTAAAACCGAAGTGGCCATGCGGGCTGCGTTTCTTGCCGTCAATAACAGCAAACAAGTCGCCGTGCTGGTGCCGACCACCTTGCTTGCCCAGCAACATTTCGAAAACTTCCGTGACCGCTTTGCCAACTTACCGGTCCGCGTCGAGGTGCTCTCTCGCTTTAAATCAGCGAAAGAACAAAAAGCCATTTTGGCCGACTGTGCCGAGGGAAAAATCGATATTTTGATTGGCACCCATAAACTGCTGCAAGCGGATGTGAAGCTACGTGATCTGGGCTTGCTCATCGTGGATGAGGAACACCGTTTTGGCGTCCGCCAAAAAGAGAAAATCAAAGCCATGCGCGCCAACATTGATATTCTCACCCTCACGGCGACCCCGATCCCGCGGACGCTCAACATGGCCATGAGTGGCATGCGCGATCTCTCGATCATCGCCACGCCCCCATCCCGCCGCTTGGCGGTAAAAACCTTTGTCCGAGAGCGCGAAGACACCTTGGTCAAAGAAGCGTTGTTGCGCGAAATTATGCGCGGTGGTCAAGTGTATTTCTTGCACAATGACATCGAAACAATTGAAAAAACCGCGAATGAAATCAGTGAAATGATCCCCGAAGCGCGCGTAACCGTGGCCCATGGTCAAATGCGTGAGCGCGAACTCGAGCGGATCATGAGCGATTTTTATCATCAAAAGTACAACGTCTTGGTGTGTACCACCATCATTGAGACCGGTATCGATGTGCCGTCCGCGAACACCATCATTATTGACCGTGCCGACCACTTTGGTTTAGCTCAGCTCCACCAACTGCGTGGACGTGTCGGTCGCTCGCACCATCAGGCCTATGCCTACCTACTAACCCCACATCCCAAGCGGATGACCAAGGATGCTGCCAAGCGATTAGAAGCCATTGCCTCACTCGAAGATCTGGGCGCTGGTTTTACCCTTGCCACCCATGATTTAGAAATTCGCGGGGCCGGAGAGCTGTTGGGGGATGAGCAAAGCGGCCAAATTCAATCGATTGGCTTTACCCTCTACATGGACATGCTTGAGCAAGCCGTCGAGGCGCTAAAAGAAGGCAAAGAGCCGAGCTTGGATGCGCTGTTAAAAGAGCAAACCGACGTCGAGCTTCGACTCCCCGCTCTGCTGCCGGATGACTATATCCCTGACATCAACACCCGTTTGTCGATGTATAAACGCATCGCCAGCGCGAAATCGAATGATGATATTCAAGAGCTTCAAGTTGAGTTAATTGATCGCTTTGGGCTGCTCCCTGATGCCACCAAAAACTTGTTACATATCCAACAAATCAAGTTACGGGCGGCACACCTAGGAGTGAAGAAAATCGAAGCCAGTGACCGCGGAGGGGTGGTTGAATTTCATGAAGATGCGCAAATTGATCCCGGATTCTTAGTGGGACTGTTACAATCGCGTCCAGACAAGTATAGATTTGATGGGCCAACCAAAATAAAGTTTGTCGAGAGCCTCACTGACCGACGTGAGCGGATGAACTTTATTGATGAGCTGTTGACTCAATTTGCAAGTCACCAACTGGTCGCCTAATCGGCGATCAGACTGGCTTGCCAAAGAGAACGGAGTAACCTGTGAAAAACCATCAACGTCAACCACAAGGCTGGCTAACGCGCATTGCCAAGCAAAGCATTTGGGCATTACTGCTTATTGCCATCAGTCAGCCGGCTTTGGCTAAACGACTTTATGATGTCGAGCTGATTGTGTTTAAACGCAATCAAGATCCCGCGAGCGTCCAAGAAAGCTGGCCCGCTCAAGCCGATATCCAGTCGGTCAATCGAGCGGTTCCAGTCACTAATACAACTGCATTACAAAACGCTGGCCTAACCCCGCTACCACGTAGCCAATGGCAATTAACAGACGCGTACAACAAACTGGCCAACCACGCAGGCTTCACCCCGATGGTGCACGTGGCTTGGCGGCAAGATGATAGCGGGCGCGCAGCACTTCCCCTACTGCGGGTTAGCGCGGGCCGAGATTATAGCGACCGGTTTAACGCAGATGGCACCCCGATCACGGCCCAACCTGCTGCACCAACAAACGCAACCGCTTCTACAACCGAATCGCAGTGGGAAGAGCAATCATTGGATACTCTCCCTCCTCGCCAGCCGCTCTATGAGCTTGATGGGACACTACGCGTCTATGTACAGCATTACTTGTTTGTCGAGGCCGATATGGTGCTACGCGAGCCCAGCGAGCGACGGGCGCTGGTTGAAGACATTATCGATATGCCGTTGCAAACCTCAGACGCACAACAAGGTGCGGCAACGAGTACCAACAATGTACAGGTAGCAGGCTTGGAAAAGGTGAAAAAGCAGTATCACATCCAACGTTTCTTGCAGCCCTATGCTTTCACGCACAAACGACGGATGCGCAGTGGCGAGACCCACTATTTAGATAACCCCATGATGGGAATGATTATTCAAGTAAGAAAGGCAAACTAACCCTGTCCACTAATGGGCTATTGATCTAATCGTTTGAAGGATACTGAAATTAGATCATAAAAAACCGGCAAATGGCCGGTTTTTTATTCTTGTTCAGTACACAGCGTCTCGGTTATGCGCTGTTTTTTACCGCAGCGGGTCGCGCTCGGCGTGGCTTGTTCGCGCCGTTGCTATCGCTGCGCGTGCGTGGTGGGCGATTGCCGGTACCACGTGACTTACCGTCGCCTGCGCTATCGGTATGACGTCGATTTTTGCCTACCGGTTTGTGTCCGCGCGCGTTATCGCCAGAGCGCTGTCCATCTTGACGCGGTTTATTCTTTTTCGGTTTCTTTGGCTTTACCGGACGCGTATCCAATTTCGACTCTGGCAACGGATTCGTGACGGGAAAGTCCGCTAGAGTATGACGTGGCAATACCTGTTTAATAAGGCGTTCAATGGCGAACAAATCTTTCGCTTCGTCCGCACAAACCAAAGATACTGCATTGCCCACGGCACCTGCACGACCAGTACGACCAATGCGGTGAACATAGTCTTCTGCCACATGGGGTAAATCAAAATTTACCACTTGCGGTAAATGGGCAATATCGATCCCTCGTGCGGCAATATCCGTGGCAACCAATACCCGTACTTCACCGGTTTTAAACTTCTCTAACGCTTTCGTTCGCGCGCCTTGACTCTTATTGCCATGAATCGCCGCCGCGCTGACACCGTACTCTTCCAAATAGCGCGACAAACGGTTAGCGCCATGTTTGGTTTTGCTAAACACTAACACCTGCTGCCAATTATTATCGGCAATCAGTGATAGTAGCATCGGCGCTTTTTTCTTCTTATCCGCAGGATAAATGCATTGCTCTACCCCTGTTGCGGTTTGGTTAGCAGGATTGACTGAGATCTCAACCGGATTGTTAACTAGCTCTTTCGCCAGTTGGCGAATTTCATCCGAGAATGTGGCAGAGAACAGCAAATTCTGGCGCTTAGCTGGCAGCAAGCCCAAGATCTTACGAATGTCACGAATAAAGCCCATATCGAGCATACGGTCGGCTTCGTCCAAGACCAGCACTTCAAGCTGAGAAAAGCGCACGGCATTTTGCTGGTACAGATCCAGCAAGCGTCCCGGTGTGGCCACCAGCACATCAGCGCCTTTACGAAGTTTCATCATCTGCGGATTGATCTTCACACCACCAAATACCACGGTTGAGCTGAGCGACGTGTATTGGCTGTATTGCTCCACGTTTTTGTGCACTTGCGCAGCAAGCTCGCGCGTTGGCGTCAGGATCAAGGTACGTACATGGTTGGGGCGAGCACGTTTACCTGCCTGCAAACGCTCCAAAATCGGTAAGGTAAAGCCCGCGGTCTTACCGGTACCGGTTTGCGCGGCCGCCATGACATCGTGGCCTTCAATCACCGCAGGGATCGCTTTTTCCTGAATTGGTGAAGGTGTGGTGTAGCCTTGCTCTTGCACGGCTTTCAATAGTGGTGCAGATAGTCCTAAAGAGGAGAAACTCATTAATTGATCTCAATAAATAAAAAATGTCGTCACAGGCCGCATGGCCCATCACTTAGGGTCATGAATATCAATATCGTGGTATGAGAAAAACTCGGCGTCAGGAGGGTTGCTCTAGAAGTGATATCAATAATCTTGATTACGGCGCTATTGTGACGACTTTCACGTCAAGCGGCAACTACTATCTTTTAGGCAACACGCCAGCTAATGATCCTATTCAGGATAAAAAGCTGGCGAGGTTGACTAGTCTTCAAATGGCTTAGGTACTGGCGTATCGTCGTTCGACGGTGGCAGTATTGGTAAGTCGAAGCTTGGCTGATCGCCCGTCAGCGTATGTAAGAAAGCAACAATCTTCGCGTTTTTTTCATCTGTGAATTTACGACCCAATTGCAAACGACCCATGATATCTACCGCTTCAGTGAGTGTTTGTGCTTCTCCATCATGAAAATAGGGATAAGTTAATGTCACATTACGCAGAGTCGGTACTTTAAACATAAAGCGATCAGCGTCTTTCCCTGTCACTGCGATACGTCCCTCGACGGGGTTATCCGTCTGATACGGCTCGAGTAAGCCCATTTTCTGAAACGAGGTGCCACCAAGCGCACTACCGTTATGACAAGCGACACATCCTGATTCAACAAATAGGCGATAACCAGCCAACTCATAATCACTGATCGCGTTATCATCGCCCATGAGCCATTGATCAAATGGCGAGTTCGGTGTCACTAATGTACGCTCAAACTCAGCAATGGCATCGGTGACATGATCAATCGTGATCTCAGTAACACCAAATACTTGATTAAACTCACGTACGTACTGAGGGATCGATTGTAGAACATCAATCGCCAGAACATGGCTAGATGCCATCTCTCCGGGATTAGCAATCGGTCCTCCGGCCTGCTCTTTCAAATCAGCCGCTCGTCCATCCCAAAATTGCGCAATAGAAAGGCTTGAGTTTAATACCGTCGGTGAGTTGATTGGACCTTGTTGCCAATTATGCCCAATGGACGTTTTTAAGTTATCGCTGCCGCCCATACTGAGGTTGTGGCACGAGTTACAAGAAATGAATCCCGATTTGGATAGCCTAGGGTCAAAAAACAACTTTTTACCCAGTTCCGCTTTCCCGATATGAATTTCTTCTGGTGGGGTAATAGGTGTCACCGGTTCGTTACGAGGTAACGCCGAGGCGAATTGACTGGACATTAATCCAATCGCAATCGCGACCGTAGTAATAATTGAACGCATTGCTCCTCCTGATTGTTATTATTTAGTCACCACTAATATGAAAATAGTGACTGATCAGGACGCACGCGAAAAAATTGTCTAATTTAATTGACACAAATCAAAAAGACCGAGGCAAGCCTCGGTCTTGGGGTTTATAGGCTGTTTTAGCAAAGCTTCACACGTGTTTAGTGCAGCTTCAAACTTGGGCGTAGAACGCGGTTGATCCGCCCTACCAGCATCATCAGGCCAGTTTTCACGTAACCGTGCAATGCAATTTGGTGCATCCGATACAAAGAGATGTATACCACACGAGCAATCCGCCCTTCGATCATCATCGAGCCTTTGGTCAGATTACCCATCAAGCTGCCTACCGTAGAGAAGCGGCTGAGCGAAACCAGTGAACCATGATCTTTAAACACATAAGGCTTTAGCTCACGACCATTTAATTTAGCAACAATGTTGCTAAAGCAGCGGCTTGCCATCTGGTGCGCCGACTGTGCACGTGGCGGTACCATGCTGCCATCGGCTTGCGTACACGCTGCACAGTCACCAATCACAAAGATGTCGTCATCACGCGACGTCTGAAGTGTGTTTTTCACGACCAACTGATTAATGCGATTGGTTTCCAAACCAGCGATATCTTTCAAGAAATCCGGTGCCTTGATCCCAGCAGCCCATACCATAATATCGGCGTGAATACGCTCACCCTCTTTGGTTTCCAAGCCTTGGTCGTCTGCTTTAGTGACAAAGGTATTGGTTTTCACCGTGACACCCAGCTTCAGCAGCTCTTGGTGCGCAGCACTCGAGATACGAGTAGGCAGCGCTGGCAAAATGCGCTCACCGGCTTCCACCAAGGTCACGTTCAGTTTCGAGCTATCTAAATCACGGAAACCGTAGTTACGCAGCTCTTTGATGGCATTGTGCAGCTCTGCTGATAACTCAACACCCGTCGCTCCTGCGCCCACAATCGCAATATCTACACTGCCTTGGCCGTGTTTAGCATGCAAACGCAAGAATTCGTTGTTCATTTCCGCGCGGAAGCGGTGAGCCTGTTTAGGATTATCGAGGAAGATACAATGGTCACGAACGCCCGGTGTGTTGAAATCGTTGGAGGTCGAGCCAATCGCCATCACTAAGATGTCGTACTCGAGCTCACGCTCAGGCATCAGTAGTTCGTTATTTTCATCGTACATGGGCGCCAAGGTGATCACTTTCTGGTCGCGATCAATGTCCCACAAGGTCCCCATTTGGAAATCGAACCCATGATTTTTGGCATGAGCACGATAGCTCAAAGCATCAACGCCCTCATCCATTGAGCCGGTTGCCACTTCGTGAAGCAATGGCTTCCATAGATGGCTACTGTTTTTATCTACCAAGGTGATTTCTGCACGACGCTTGCGGCCTAACGTTCGGCCCAGTTTGGTTGCAAGCTCTAGCCCGCCTGCACCGCCACCGACAACGATAATTTTGGTCACTTCTACATCCTTACCTAATTAAAAACTTATACATCAGCCACTTATATAGTCACTGACAAAAATGGGATTGGGCCAGTAATCAAATTACAGTTTGTTTCTCGCACGCTACGTATTGTTCATTGTTCTTTATGGCCGGAGCGCTATGCGTATTCTGCCGGAAAACGTCGCCTACTTCGAGCATAGATTCGGATTCGGCCGCCTTTTGCATGATGAAATAAAACACCAAATTCTGTGGCTAAGACAAGTAAAATTTCGCCCTTTTCTTACACTTTTCTTCGAAATGAAGGTAGCTGACGATAAGCAGTTGAATTTTAAATTCCGATGGTTAGAGTGACTGCAAGACATAAATGCAGGCTTGCGCAAGCGTTACGGACCAAAACTGACCAGCAAGAGTAAGTTGTAATTTATTTTCACATAATGTTACCAATCCACGCTGCTGCCAGACCGCGAATAACGGCGAGAGATACTGAAACACGCTCATCCCTTGCCAAGGCGGTAATGTATCCGCGTGAAGCACACCCATATCTAATCCTGCTTTGATAGCATCATACACTCGACGATGCTCCACAGCGGCTACAACGCGCGCAATCGGCATGGTATTGGTTTGCATTGCATCGAGATAGGTTGCCAAGTCGCGATGTTGCATGATCCCGATACCGTCAATACTGCCACCGGCACCACACCCTAGCGGTAAAATATCGGCACCGTGCTTGGCGAGCCGGTTGTAACGACTTTGCTCACGTTGATCACGTGCCCAGTGATTGACACTGAGTCGTCGACAATCGTGTTGGTCCATCAAACTAACGCCCTGCGCAAACAAGCTGGCTTTTTCTGCCGTCGTTGCCGGCGGGGGCATTTTTCCTTGCTCGACCATGCGCAGCATCGGCGTATTTGGCGCCACCACCAACTGGTAGAGATCAATGCCATTGGCGCCGGTTTGCAGATAGTCGGCCACATCTTGCCTAAAGATCTCAGCCGTTTGATAAGGCAAGCCATACAACAAATCCACCACAATCGTCGCTTCCTGACGGGCACTCAATGCGTGAATACGCTCACGCACAGTGTCACCATCATCTAAACGTTTTGCCGCGCGGCGGACTTGGGTATTAAAGCTCTGTACCCCAAACGAGAAGCGGTTAAATCCCCCATCAAGCGCATGCTCGAACGCATTATCATCAAAGCCATTGATTCGCCCCTCAAGGGTGATTTCGCAGTCGGGCGTGAGCCAAAATTGGCGACGAATTTCCTGACCCAATTGCTGTAATTGCGCTGCCGACAACGCAGTGGGTGTCCCCCCACCGACATACACCGCCTCAAAAGGCTGCGCTTGGGTCCATGGCATCGCTGCTTTCATACCAAGCTCTTTCAGTAAAGCCGCGAAGTAGCTGTCAATCAGTGTGCGGCTCGCCGCATGTTGGAAAAAGTGACAGTAAGTACACCTCACTCGACAAAACGGCACATGGATATATAAACACCGCGGTCCAGATTGCGCTGGCAGTGATAAAAGCTGTTGTGTAACAGCTGCCACTCCTTGTTCGAGCGGTAAAGGCATTTGATGGGTCGCCGCGTGGGCGTGTTTTTTCGGCGGGAAGGCAAAACGCAATGGATCTGGGGTATGCGTGCCCAAAATCGTCTCATCGAACGGTGTAAGATCAACCAACATAACGGCTCCAAGTATTTATACGCCGAATCCGGCTCTGTAATATAAATACAAGTGATACGTGATCTCATTTGTTGTTTTATTGATCTCACATCGCTCTGAGGCGCTGTTGATGTTTATTCGGTCAATTCGACGCGCCCCAGTGCACAAAGACCCGCTTTGCGACTGGGGAACCGATTAAGTGTGGAGTGCGGGCTGCTTTTTAAAATCCGCAATGGCGTTGAGATGTGCCGATAGATTTTTAAACTTGTGGGTTTGCGTTTCATCCCAACGGACAGGATAGAAAGGTGACAACACTTGATAACTGCGGCGACTGTCGAGGACTTCATCCTCTCGCGATAACACCACCAATGCTCGTTGTTGATTGCGTTGACGAAAGTCCGTAACACACTTGGTGGCAATATCCTCATACTCTTCCGGCCGATCAATTTTGCCGGTCATATTCTCGTGTGGATATAAGTTCGGATTAAACAGAACCTGCTTGATCCCACACAAAAAGCCTAACCTTTCTGACCAATACGCGCCTAAGCCAACGCCGCAGATCAGTGGATTGGGATCCTGACTCGCGTCTAGCTGCGTCTGTACTTGTTTGAGCAAATGCTGCATGTCGTGTTTTGGATGCATGGTGCTGTAATTGATGGTACGCACGTCGTCATCAACGAATTGGAGCTGCAACACTTTCTCATGGTTGCCTGGGCTGGTTGAATCAAAACCGTGGAGATATAAGATCATGGAAAGCCATCCTTGGTTATCGCAAAGCTGTGACCCCTATCAATAGCATAGCCACCCTGACAGAAAAATGAGCAAGATCACCCTAAAAATAATCAGGGTATTTGGCGTAACCATGAGGTAGGTGCTTTGATGCATACAGCAACGCCCACGCCCTACCCAATCCAAGGGAAGAGGAACAGGACTAGCGGCTCATCTCGTTCAGACGCGTTTGCCACTCAATGAGGTTATCGACCAGTTGAGAACGCTGATCCTCATCAAGGCTACGGTCAAGGCGCAACAACCAATCTAACCGGCGTGAACGGTAGATGGCCATTTCGGTTTCCGTCTCCGGTCCTGCTCGCCATGCCACCACATCGTCCACCCACTCTGACAACGCGGCCTCAGTGTCGATCGACTGTCGATTTTTGATAATCGCAAAAAGGCGGCTGACTAAGCGCTCTCGTACCTGACGGAACGTTGGCATCGCCGCTTGCTGATACTCTGCCATTTCGGCAAACAAGGGCTGTTGATGACGCGCAGCACTGCCAATCCACTCTTCCGTATCTTCCTCGAGATCATCACGTTGATAGGCAAATTGCTCATCTTTAGAACGCTTTGCACGTCGTTCGGTTGCCTCTTGAATCTCGTCTTCCATCCACTGGGTGAGCGCCTGCGCTTGCTGGTCATCAAAGCTATCAAGTAAACGCGCCGTCGCGGGCACAAACGCCTGTAGCGTCGCGTGGATCCGCGCTTTTACCGCCTCTTGATGGTCACGTAATTGCGCCATTGTATGTCGCTCGGTACTGTGGGTGGCAATCAGCCCTAAGCGTTCAGCTATCGCGGGTAACTCATGGGTTCGATGCCATTGCTGAATCTTGTCAAGGTCTGCTTTCACTTGGCGAGATTGCTCGGGGCGCAAGTTAACAATGTCATCGATGTAGTAATGAATCCAAAACGGCAAGGTGTTATACGCAAGCTCGGTGGTGCATCCGGTCAGGACGAGTAATAAGCCCCCTATCAAGCCATAGCGAAAACGCGACCTAGCCATTGCAACTCTCCTTATGATTCATCCATTCCCGCCAGTTGGCGATATAACCGCTGCGCTTGCTCTTGGTAAGTGCTGAGCCCATATAACGATGCGCCCACTTCATACCAGCATAGCGCGAGATAGTCGGCAAAGGGCAGCCATGCCTCTACCGCTTGGCGAACCGGTACCGAGCCCTCGATGCATCGCAACGCACAATAATCGGACACGACCAGTGCTGGTGTATAGCCGTTTGCCCGACAAAAAAGTGCAATGTCCAAACACGCACTGCCTAATCGCGCATATTCCCAATCAAGCACACAGGGCTCGCCATTTGGCTGAATAACCACGTTGTAACTACCCAAATCCATATGACACACCACAGGGGCGAGCGGATCTGTGGGTAATTGCCATTGCCGCCTGTCACGCAGCTGTTTGAGTGTTTGCTGCTTTGCCGAGGTCAACTGCTGCTCATAATGCTGGCATTGGGTGCGAACATCTTGCGCATCCAAACGGCCTTCCATGGAATGAATACGTACCAACAGGTCGATCAGGATCGCTCGGCTCTCAACCGAATGCGGATCAAGGGATTCACCTTCCACCCAAGGGACCAAAAGCCCTTCTGACAACTGACAAACAGGTGCGGAGGAAAGTCGATAGGTAGCGGCCAGCGATTGCGCAGCCGCCTCGCGCGACCGAGAAATCGCAAAAGCGTCACTCACCTGACTTCGGGGCCGCCACACAAAGCGTCCCCCTTGTGAGTCATCAATCCGCAAACAGCGGTTGGTCAGGCCACCTTCGAGGGGGGTAACACGCTGAATCGAAACGGGCGCTGAATAGTGCTCACACAACGCCGCTTCCAGTAAGCTTTTTAACGCGGGGGAAAGATTAACGACTGACAAAACGCTGAGTGTCCTGCCATTCAATCACACCTGTGGTCAAATCCATCAGCTGCAGTGATAAGGTTTTCTCTTCTTGCCCCGTGACCTTACCACCGAGCTGATACTGTGCCCCCAGTAAGCGCCCGTATTGCATCACCGTGGTCGGATCAATGAGAACCTGTCCTTCACCCAAACCTAACGACTGACGAACTACGTCGACTTGCGCCTGTGAGACCGTTCCTATCAGCCCTTGTGCGGCAAGGCCTTGCTCTAGCTGTTTTGACACACCCACAGTGTCAATATAACCGTCAGTCAGATTTTGTAGCGGTTGCACCAAAGTAACAGGGGCGCCTTGCAGGCTTTCACTACCCATTAAGGACTGCACCGCGGCGCGCATGGCTTGATTAAAACTGCCATGCACCACCCCTTGCTGCACGATGGTTTCTTTTGGCGCCGACGGCTGATAAATCGGCTGCGTGCGAGGTGCACAGCCTGCAACTGTGACAACAAATAGCCCCATCGATAATGCTTTTACCAATGCATTTGGCTTACGTAAAGCGGCCGTCAATGCGCAGCATGCGGACATAGAGATGACTCCGTAAATAAAAAATGAATAGACCAGAAAAGCGTGAAAAAGTGCCAACAAACAAGGGGATTATTCTGGTTGCATGACGGCTAAACGAAACTGCGAAACCTTGACATCAGGTATCGGCGCATGAATATCGCGCTGTGTATGGGGAGGAATGGTCACAGATTGCCAAGACGCCGAAGAGGTCGATAATTGGAGCCCTTGGCTATCGTACCAACTAAAGCGATACTGCATGGTTTGCGGGTGACTAGACGTATTTTCTAACCACACACATGCTTGATTTCCGTTTGGGGTGCGACGAACCATCGTCTCTTTAACCCATAGCGACGTCGCCAGCTCTGGATCGGCAAAAACCACGGTTTGGTGTGGCGCAATGCGCAGGTCCGTCGACTGACTCCCTGCACAGCCCGCCAACACCAAGGCAAGTGCAATCATCAAAATTTGGATTTGATTTTTACACATCATTCACACCATCGTCGGCTTTGCCGTGGTTAACTCACCACCATGGGGCCCAGCGCGCGTCCGCCTACTAGGTGCATGTGAATATGGTACACCTCTTGGCCACCGTGTTGGTTGCAATTCATGATCAAACGATAGCCGTCTTCAGCGATCCCTTCGTCAGCCGCCAGTTTTTTCGCCACCGTTACCATACGGCCTAGCGCTAACTCGTCTTCGATATTGACATCATTGGTGGTGGGGATCAGTTTGTTTGGTACCACCAAAATATGCACAGGCGCACGCGGGTTAATATCACGGAAAGCAGTGACTAAATCGTCCTGATACAAAACATCTGCGGGGATTTCTTTGCGAATAATTTTGCTGAAGATGGTTTCTTCCGCCATGGTGTGCTCCCTTTTATAAATATAAACCCTGCCAAGTATGCGGTACCCCTTTGCCAAGGGCAATATGTACAGCGCAGTTGCATGCGACAATTTGGTCAAACTTGTGTTAATTGATGTTTATATCACCTTGTAAAATCAAGGGCTGAATCAGGTAATCGTTTGCGCTACTATAGCGCCGACGCCTTTACATGTAAGGATGACAACATGACCACCCTGCTATTTAAAAACGCTTCTGTCGTCAACGAAGGACAAGTTGTTGAGACCGATGTGCTGGTCGAAAACGGCCGAATCTCTCAGATTGCCCGCGATATTAGTGCCCCTGCCGCGGCGGACTGCCGTGTGATTGATGCATCAGGCAAACATTTGTTGCCCGGTATGATTGACGACCAAGTGCATTTCCGTGAGCCGGGATTCCCCAAAAAGGGAACCATCGCGACCGAGTCCAAAGCGGCCGTCGCAGGCGGTATCACCACGTATATGGAGATGCCCAACGTTAACCCCCCTACCACCACACTCGACGCCTTAGAAGAAAAGTATCAACGTGCGTCTCAATCCAGCCACGCTAACTATGCCTTCTATTTGGGCGCGACCAATGACAACATTGATGAAATTCGTCGCCTCGATCCGAACAGTGCCTGTGGTGTTAAAGTCTTTATGGGAGCTTCCACCGGCAATATGCTGGTCAATGATCCTGACACCCTTGACGCTATCTTCGCCGATTGCCCAACCTTGATCGCAACCCATTGCGAAGATACTCCAATGATCACCGAACTCGAGAACATTTATCGCGAGAAATACGGTGAGGACGTGCCGATTGATGCCCACGCGCACATTCGCTCCAAAGAAGCGTGTCTTAAATCCTCCCAGCTGGCGGTCAACCTCGCTAAAAAACACGGTACACGCCTACATGTGCTGCACTTGACCACTGAAGATGAACTGTATCAGTTTGAGCCTGCGAAAACGCTCGAAGCGCTTCAGCAAAAGCAGATCACCGCGGAAGCCTGTGTGCATCACTTATTCTTTAACCGTGATGACTACGCGACCAAGGGCACCTTGATCAAATGTAATCCAGCCGTCAAAGAAGCCCACCACCAACAAGCACTGATCAAAGCGGTGAAAGACGGTGTAATCGACGTGATTGCCACCGACCACGCCCCTCACACCTTTGAAGAAAAACAAAACAGTTACTTTAAAGCGCCGGCAGGCTTACCGCTTGTCCAACACGCGCTTCAAGTGGCGCTTGAGTTTTATCATCGTGGTATTTTCGATTTGCCTTTGGTGGTGCAAAAAGTCTCACACGCGCCAGCGGTGCGTTATCAGGTGAAAGAGCGTGGCTTTATCCGTGAAGGATATTGGGCCGACTTGGTGCTGGTAGACCTCAACCAGACGCAAACAGTCGGTAAAGACAACCTCTTCTACCAATGCCAGTGGTCACCGTTCGAAGGCCATACCTTTGGCTCAAGCATCGATATGACGATTGTGAACGGTCAAGTGGCATTCGAGCACGGCCAGCATAGTGACGAGCGCTACGCGACACGTTTAGAGTTCGATCGCAGCTAACCTAACAGGGCGTGCGAATTGCACGATTCGCACGCCTTTTATACGCTCGATGTCTGAGCCTCCCTGCCAAATGTTGCCCGCAAAATAAACACCCCAAACCTTGCTTATCCTCCTGATTATTGACTATCGCGAACGCTAAAAGCCGTGATTTTGTCTGCGAGGTCAAAGTCTGACATGGCAAATCTTGCAGTTAATAACAGTTTGCTTTTATATCCGAATCGTATATTGTGTGGGTGATATATGGATATTCACGCTGCTTGGTATCAACATCTGATTATGTTGAAAAGCCGTGTTCGCAAGGAGAGGTAACCTAAAGCGCATTTCGGTTATCGCGGCACTCGTATCCTACCTCTTCCACTGGCGCAAGCTGTTCATTTCCCTGAATGGGTAATGAGTCGCTCCAGCTGGCTGATATCCGCATCTAGGGGATATATTGTTGAGCTTGGCTCACAAATATCAACCCAACATGATTGACCCCGAGCAAGTGGGCATGCCACTCGCTCAGTCTCTAACAATCGAGCGCTAGCCCTGTATCGAGCATGCACGTGTAATGCCTTGATACCTTGTACGACAATCTTGGGCTGGCGAGTGACGTCGAATAATCAACCAGTGAGGTGATGATGTCTTCATCTGCTTCTAAGCCACTGCTTAGTGTCAATAATCTAAGCGTGTCATTTACCACGAACGATGGCATCGTTGATGCTGTAAAAAACGTCAGCTTTGACATCATGCCCGGCGAAACACTCGCCATTGTCGGTGAGTCAGGCTCGGGGAAATCCGTATCCAGCAGTGCCGTAATGGGCTTGCTCCCCAACAACGCCATCGTCAAACCAGACTCGAAAATCTCGTTTAACGACACCGATGTGTTGCGCCTTTCCACCAAGCAGATGCAAGCGATGCGCGGCAACCGTGTTGCCATGATCTTCCAAGAGCCGATGACCTCACTGAACCCCTACATGCGTGTCGGTGAACAGCTGACCGAGGCGATTCAGTGCCACCACCGCACCACACCTGCGAAAGCCAAAGAGCGCATTATCGAGTTGCTGAAATTAGTGCAGCTGCCTAACCCAACTGGCGCACTTGAAAAGTATCCGCACGAATTCTCAGGCGGCCAGTTACAGCGGATCATGATCGCAATGGCGCTGGTCAACGAGCCCGATTTGCTGATCGCCGACGAACCGACCACCGCATTGGACGTCACCGTACAAGCCGAGGTATTGAACCTGATCGGCGATCTGCAAAAGAAAATGGGCATGGCGATCATGTTCATCTCACACGATTTAGGCGTGGTGAAACACTTGGCTGACCGTGTTGTGGTGATGTGTAAAGGTGAAGTGGTAGAGACTAACGAAACCCAAGCACTGTTTGCAGACCCGCAAGAAGACTACACCAAGATGCTGATTGATGCAGTGCCTCGCGGGCGCAAAGAAGCGCCCCAAGAGGACGCAGAAAATCTCTTGTCGGTGGATAACGTCACCATCAAGTATTTCTTGGGCGCTGACTTCTTTGGCGGCAATAAGCGCTATTTTGAAGCGGTGAGCAACATCAGTTTGTCACTACGCCGCGGCGAAACACTAGGCATTGTGGGTGAATCTGGCTCCGGTAAATCCACGCTCGGCCGTGCCATTATGCGTCTGCTCCCCGTCGCGGAAGGCAGTGTGCGTTTTAAAGGCCAAGACATTCACGACATTAAAAACAGCGAAAACAAAGCGCTGTGCCGTGATATGCAGATGGTGTTCCAAGACCCATTTGGGTCGCTATCGCCACGCATGACGGTGGGTGAAATTGTCGCCGAAGGCCTTCGTACTCACTTCCCTGAACTGAGTAAAAAAGAGCGCCTCGATCGCGTTAAAGATGCGCTTTATGAAGTACGCCTTGATAGCTCTGCAATTAACCGTTATCCGCATGAGTTTTCAGGCGGCCAGCGTCAACGTATCGCGATTGCGCGAGCCCTGATCCTCAACCCAGCATTCATCCTGCTTGATGAACCAACGTCAGCATTGGACCGCTCCGTCCAGTTGACCGTCATCGACTTGCTGAAAGATATTCAGAAACGCCACAACATCGGCTATCTGTTTATCAGCCACGATTTGAGTGTGGTTCGAGCCCTGTCTGATCGCGTGATGGTGATGCAAAAAGGGAAAGTAATGGAAGCAGGTACGCCAGAAGAAATCTTCCATAACCCGCAACACGAATACACACGTAACCTAATTGCCGCCTCATTCGATCTCGACGAAGAGGAAGTCGCCTAACGCAGACGCGTGGTGATACGGTAAAAAAAATGCGCCAAACTTGGCGCATTTTTTATTGCTGCTTATGACAGACTAGCTGTCCATTTCCGCAATTTTCACTTTCCAAGTATCCGGACCAATTTGGTGCGCGTTCTGCCCTTGCGAGTCAACCGCGACGGTCACCGGCATGTCTTCGACTTCAAACTCATAAATCGCTTCCATACCCAGATCTTCAAACGCCACCACGCGCGCTTTCTTAATCGCCTTCGATACCAGATAAGCAGCACCGCCAACAGCCATCAAGTAAACGGCTTTGTGGTTTTTGATCGATTCTACCGCCGCTGGACCGCGCTCGGCTTTACCAATCATGCCCATCAAGCCGGTTTCGGCGAGCATCATATCGGTAAATTTATCCATACGTGTTGAGGTGGTTGGCCCAGCCGGACCGACAACTTCATCACGAACCGCATCCACAGGGCCGACGTAATAGATAAAGCGGCCGTTAAAATCGACCCCGTCGGGCAACCCTTCGCCATTGCGTAGCATTTCTTGAATACGTTTATGCGCCGCATCACGCCCGGTCAGAATTTTACCCGAGAGCAAGACAGTCTCACCGGTTTTCCAGCTCTGCACATCTTCTTTGGTGACCGTATCAAGATTTACACGGCGGACGTTGTCGCCCACTTCCCACGTCACTTGCGGCCACTCTTCCAATTTCGGTGGAGTCAGGTCCGCCGGTCCAGTCCCATCAAGCGTAAAGTGCACATGGCGAGTCGCGGCACAGTTGGGGATCAAACACACAGGTTTTGAAGCAGCATGCG
Source organism: Salinivibrio sp. PR5 (assembly GCF_001996085.1). Taxonomy (NCBI): domain Bacteria; kingdom Pseudomonadati; phylum Pseudomonadota; class Gammaproteobacteria; order Vibrionales; family Vibrionaceae; genus Salinivibrio; species Salinivibrio sp. PR5. Next base: position 13,228 of record NZ_MUFK01000019.1, on the reverse strand, counting down.
TGGGAGCCGTTTTCACTTTTACGTCAACCACAGTCGTTAAACCGCCAAGCCCTTGTGCACCGATACCCAACTTGTTTACACGATTGAAAATATCGAGACGTAGCGCTTCTTCGGCATTGCTTGGACCACGGTCGATAAGCTCTTGAATATCAATGTGCTCCATCAGCGACTCTTTCGCCAACACGGCCGCTTTTTCCGCCGTGCCGCCGATACCAATGCCTAACATCCCCGGAGGACACCAGCCCGCGCCCATTGCAGGTAAGGTTTTCTCCACCCACTCGGCCACATCGTCCGACGGATTGAGCATCACCATCTTGGTTTTGTTCTCTGACCCGCCCCCTTTGGCAGCAATTTGAATATCGACCGTATTGCCCGGCACCATATCAATGTGAACCACTGCTGGGCTGTTATCGCGGGTATTTTGGCGCTTACCGGCAGGATCAGCGACCACAGAGGCACGCAGTGGATTATCTGGGTTGGTGTATGCGCGTCGCACGCCTTCATCGACCATCTGCTGAACGGTCATATCATGGCGATCCCACTGTACCGCCATACCCACTTTGACAAAGCAGGTCACAATGCCGGTATCTTGGCAAATCGGACGTTGCCCTTCTGCCGACATGCGGGAGTTAATCAAAATTTGTGCAATGGCGTCTTTCGCCGCTTGGCTTTGCTCCTTGTGGTAGGCTTTTTCTAGGGCTTGAACAAAATCAAGGGGATGGTAGTAAGAGATATATTGCAGGGCATCTGCAACACTTTCGATCACGTCTTGCTGTTTAATTGTGGTCATCATTGCCTCTGGTGTCATTTGCAGGACCCAAAGCGGGTATCCAGTGTGGGGGAGCCTTCCCCTCGTTATTATCGTTACGTCTGTTGAGCACGCACACCCTGTGATTATAGAAGCCGCGGGTTTACATGACCTCGGCGGGTTTATTCAGTGTGCGTCTGCCGGAAAAGGCCTTGCTATGATACGCTTAGCGCTATTCTCGCGCCATACAGCGCATCAATCGTGATCACAAAAAAGAAGAATGCAGCCACAAAACGCCACTATGCTGACCACTACACCGATTCCTTACGCAACAGACTTGGCCCTCACCCTGTTTAATAACATTGCCCACCAGCCTTGGGCCATGCTGTTGCACTCGGCAACCCGTACCCATCCGGACAGTCGTTTTGATATTGTGGTCGCCGATCCTCTTGCCACCGTGACGGCGCGAAACGGTCAGGTTACCACCCATTACACCGCCAGTGGCGACACCCAAACACACATCGACGATCCATTTACATGGGTAAGTTCGCTTCAAGCGCAGCTACTCCCTGATATCGACGCTATCGAGCCTTGGCCTTTTATTGGCGGGGCGCTGGGCTATTTCGGCTATGATTTAGGCCGATGTGTGGAAACCTTGCCAGTCATTGCCCGTGATGAGCTCGATGTGCCCGACATGGCCGTGGGGATTTATGATTGGGCGCTGATTGTGGACCATCAACAGCAAACGGCAGTGGTGATTGCACCGGATAGTGACACACGTTGGGCATGGCTTAGCCGCCAGCAGGCGCCGCAAACCACGCCATTCGAGCTCACCGAAACCTGGCAAGCCAACATGAGCGAAGCGGAGTACACCGCCAAGTTCGCCAAGGTCAAAGACTACCTGCATGCTGGCGATTGCTATCAAATCAACTTGGCCCAACGCTTTAGCGCACGCTATCAAGGCGACGAGTGGCAGGCCTACCGCAAACTCGCCACCAGCAATGGCGCGCCGTTTTCTGGATTTATCCGCTTAGCAGACAGCGCTGTCCTCTCGGTCTCGCCGGAGCGCTTTTTATCCGTGCACGACAAACACATCGAAACCAAACCCATTAAAGGCACACGGCCACGCTTTAGTGACCCTGAACAGGATGCTGACAGCGCCCACGCGTTGAAATCAGCCAGCAAAGATCGGGCGGAAAACTTGATGATTGTTGACTTGTTACGTAACGATATCGGTCGTGTCGCCTCGCCAGGTAGCGTTTCTGTGCCTAAACTCTTTGATATAGAGAGTTTTCCTGCGGTACACCATTTGGTCAGCACGGTCACCGGCACCCTGCCCGAGGACAAAAGTGCGCTTGAACTGCTACGCGCCGCCTTTCCGGGTGGATCGATAACCGGCGCCCCCAAAGTGCGTGCCATGGAAATTATCGAAGAGCTTGAGCCGCACCGACGTCATGTGTATTGCGGAAGTTTCGCCTACCTCAGTCGTTGTGGCCGAATGGACTCTAGCATCACCATCCGCACCTTGGTGGGGCATCAAGGCAAACTCCATGTATGGGCAGGCGGTGGGCTGGTTGCCGACAGTGAAGCCGACGCGGAATACCAAGAAACACTCGATAAAGTCAGTCGTATCCTGCCCGTTCTAGCACAGTCTGATGGATAAGCGGCAGGAATAAAGAGAGGTTGTTATGACAGAGATTGCTCCCCCACGAATGTGGACATCACACCGCTTCGCGGCATCCATGCGTGCCTCAAGCCAAGGTGAGGGAGCGCCCACCGCAGAGCCACAATATGGGCTCGATCATAACCCACTCTTTATCGACCACCCTTTGCAGCACGTAGCGGCAACTCCTGCTTATTTCAGCGATCATACAATAAACAGCCGCCATCTTGCCGCCAGCCAAGAGAGCTTGTCGCCTACGGTACCCCCACATTGGGAGCGAGGGGAGAAAAAAGCCCGTACACCACTGCAACCAAATGACATTCTCCAACGCTTTAGCCTCAGCCCACTGGCACGTCACGACAATCGTATTCTTAACCGCGTTCGACTCGCTCCCCGCATTCTGCGCGGATTAGACTTTCAACCAGCAGCGGTACTGATCGGTTTAGTCGAGCGCCCCAACGGCATTCAGCTGATTTTGACCCGCCGCGCCGATCATTTAAAACATCATCCGGGCCAAGTGAGCTTTCCCGGCGGTAAGCGCGAAACGATCGATTGCGACAACATCGCGACTGCAACCCGCGAGATGTGGGAAGAAACCGGTATTCAGGTTGGCCGCGAACACATTATTGGCGAGCTTTGTCCTCTGCCCACCGTCACCGGTTACTACATTCATCCGGTGCTGGCATGGGTGGATCCCCAGTACCAACTCATACTGGATGACAACGAAGTAGCCGAATGTTTTGAAGTACCTCTTGATACCCTTTGCCAACCCGGCCATATCCGCGAGCAATCCTTCTATCTCTACGGACAATGGCATCCAGTTGCCGCGTTTTATCATCAAAACCGGTTAATATGGGGGGCAACAGCACAACTTTTGCGCGCGCTGGTCACGCAATTATCATTACATGTCTCTTGCTCAAGATAACCGCAAAAACCATGCAATAAGTACTGTTTTTAGTGCACATTGGTGCTTATTCAACCAACAAAAAACTTGACACTTTTGCCGATAATCTTGGCGGATCCCGTCATGTTAGGTGATTATCATCACACTTTGGTGCAATAGTTTCGCCTCTCTTTTTCATATAGCGATCCAGCTCTTGGTTTTCTGCGTGGAAATCGCCAGAATTCGCCATCCCTGATTTCTGTTCCCCTACACAATGTGAGTAGTATTGTTATGCAAACGACCTCGACCACAGGTACCAGTGCGACATCGCGCCTGCGCTGGACCAAACAAGATACAACTTGGGCGCTCTCTCTTTTTGGCACCGCGGTAGGCGCAGGTATCCTGTTCTTGCCAATTAACGCCGGCATGCACGGATTCTGGCCGCTCGTAGTGATGACGCTGCTTGTTGGCCCTATGACCTTTTTTGCCCACCGTGGCCTATCTCGCTTTGTCCTATCTTCAAAGAAGCCCGGCAGCGATATCACCGAAGTGGTTGAAGAACACTTTGGCGCGACCGCAGGTAAGATCATCACCCTGCTCTACTTTTTTGCCATTTACCCTATCGTGTTGATCTACGGCGTCGGTATCACCAACACCGTTGATTCTTTCTTAGTCAACCAGCTAGGTATGGCCTCACCGCCACGCGTGATCCTGTCACTGGTTCTGATCCTCGGTATGATGGCTATCATGCTGCTGGGTGAGAAAATCATGCTACGCGTGACCCAGTTCTTGGTTTACCCACTGGTCGGTATCTTGCTGTTTATGTCGCTGTACCTGATCCCAGAGTGGAACACGGCGGCGCTATCACAAGTCCCTTCCGTTGGTGACTTTACCATCACTCTTTGGATTTCTATCCCAGTGTTGGTCTTCGCGTTTAACCATAGCCCTGCGATTTCAGCGTTCTCAATGGCACAAAGCCGTGACCACGGTAAAGATGCCGAGCAGAAATCTGCGCAAATCTTGCTGCGTGCGGCAGGTATGCTACTTGGCTTCGTGATGCTGTTCGTGTTCTCTTGCGTGCTGTCACTGACGCCTGCCGATCTGGCAGCGGCGAAATCAGAAAACATCGCGATTCTTTCTTACCTCGCTAACAAGCACGAAAGCCCATTCATTTCGTACCTAGGTCCTATCGTCGCGTTCGTGGCTATCGTGTCTTCGTTCTTCGGTCACTACTTAGGTGCTCGTGAAGGTCTGAACGGTTTGATCGTCAAAGTGATGCGTGGCGCCGATAACAAACCAGTCAACCGTAAGAAAATCGACGTGTTCACTGTGGTCTTCATGATCCTGACCATTTGGCTGGTTGCGACCCTAAACCCAAGCATTCTGGGTATGATTGAATCACTTGGCGGCCCAATCATTGCCACCATCCTATTCATTATGCCAATGTACGCCGTGAAAAATGTGCCAGCAATGAAGAAGTATTCAGGTACAATTAGCAACGCCTTTGTATTGGTCATGGGTTTGATTGCAATCTCAGCCATTCTTTACGGTTTGTTCTTCTAAATCGCAATAAAATGCGTGATAGTCATAGAGGTGACTATCGGGATGACTCAGTCAACCGCATCCATCGATGTTTGCGGTGATTCCCAAAAAATCAGGAGTGGGGTTTGCCCTGCTCCTGATTCTCATTACGAGCGCGGTATCGCTCGTTATCACAGTCAATACCACGGACGGATTGCGTAAACACTAAATCCATTGCCCTTAGGGCATTGACTGAGGTAAGACACATGATCAGTGTTTTTGACATTTTTAAGATTGGTGTAGGTCCTTCCAGCTCTCACACCGTTGGCCCAATGAAAGCCGGTAAATGCTTTATTGATGAGCTCGTCGCGAATCAACGTTTAACCGACGTCGATCGGATTAGCGTTGATGTCTACGGCTCTTTGTCTCTCACCGGTAAAGGCCACCATACCGATATCGCCATCATCATGGGCCTTGCAGGCAACAGCCCTGAAACCGTTGATATTGACTCTATTCCTGGCTTCGTCAAACGCGTCGAAGACACCGAGCAATTGCCGCTGGGCGAACAGCAGCATGTGGTCGCTTTTCCGCGTGAAGGTGGAATGAACTTCCATACCTCTAACCTCTCCTTGCACGAAAACGGCATGCAAATCCATGCGTGGCAAGGTGATGAGTGTGTGCTGAGCAAAACCTACTACTCGATCGGCGGCGGTTTTATTGTCGAAGAAGCCGAGTTCGGTCAGCCTGCTATGCAAACGGTGGAAGTCCCTTACGACTTCAATACCGCAGACGGCTTGTTGGCGCTCACGCAAGAAACCGGTTTTTCCATCAGCGGTTTGGTCATGGCCAACATGCGTGCCATGCACAGCCAAGAAGAAATCGATACCTACTTTGCTGACATTTGGAAAACCATGCAGGCGTGTATGAACCGCGGCATGGAAAACGAAGGGGTACTTCCGGGACCTCTGCGTGTGCCACGCCGTGCCGCTGCACTGCGTAACCAATTAAAAACCAGCGAAAAATACAACATTGATCCGATGGCCGTGGTGGATTGGGTGAACATGTTCGCCTTTGCCGTCAACGAAGAAAACGCCGCCGGTGGCCGTGTCGTAACCGCACCAACCAATGGCGCGTGTGGCATTATCCCCGCCGTACTGGCCTACTACGATAAGTTTATCGAAACGGTCGACAAGCAAACCTACACCCGCTATTTCGCCGCATCCGGTGCAATTGGTGGCTTGTATAAGCAAAACGCCTCGATTTCTGGTGCAGAAGTCGGCTGCCAAGGCGAAGTAGGTGTTGCCTGCTCGATGGCCGCAGCTGGCTTGGCCGAGCTAATGGGTGGTAGCCCTCATCAAGTGTGCATGGCGGCAGAAATCGCTATGGAGCACAACCTCGGTTTGACCTGTGACCCAGTTGCGGGCCAAGTGCAAGTACCTTGTATCGAGCGCAATGGTATTGCCGCGGTGAAAGCGATTAACGCCTCTCGTATGGCGCTTCAACGCTCTTCCGAGCCACGTGTTTCTTTGGATAAAGTCATCGAAACCATGATGGAAACCGGTAAAGACATGAATGCAAAATACCGTGAAACATCGCAAGGCGGTCTTGCGGTTAAGGTGATGTGCTAACCGTCTTTGACGCGATAAGTACCGTTCACATGGTATAAAAAAGCCCGAGTTCGTCATGAACTCGGGCTTTTTATTTGGGCTTAGCGCTAACCTATTACACCTCAGCGAAGCCACGATAACCGCGTAAGCCTATACGCCCACACGGTATAGCCATTAAGCGGGGTGTTGCGCCACCGCTGCCTGTGGCTGTTTGTCGCCCACTGGCAAGATAGTGCGACCATATTCTTCGTTTAGCACTTGCGCCATCGCGAAATAGATCGCGCTCAAACCACACACAATCCCTTCAAAGCCTGCAATGGTGCCAATAAAGGCACTGCCGGTGAAATCACGCGCGGCAAGCAGGAAGAACAGTACCGTCAAACTACCGAAAACAAACTGCTTGGCGAAGCAATAGCGCAGTGAGCCGATAAACATAAAGCCGGTAAACAGACCCCACATGACCAAATACCATCCCATAAATGCGGCTGGGCTGGCCTCAGCAATGCCAAGCTTTGGCATCACAATCAAACCAACCAGCGTCAACCAAAACAGGCCGTATGAGGTAAACGCTGTGGTGCCAAAGGTGTTGCCCTTTTTAAATTCCATGATGCCCACGATCACTTGCGCGAGGCCTCCGTAGAACAGGCCCATCGCCAAAATCATGCTATCAATCGGAAAGAACCCGGCGTTATGAATGTTTAACAGCACGGTTGTCATACCGAAACCCATCAACCCCAAAGGCGCTGAATTAGCCAATTTGTTTTCCATAGTTACCCTACTTCGAAAAAATATGATTCAAAAGTCAAAAACTGTGCTCACAACCCTAAGGAAAAAGGATCGTAGAGCACAAAAACGCGGCAATATTACGGGTTATACCAAGGATGTAAATAGGTTTTAGCGCATTAAGGAAAAATCCAACTTTAAGCCAACAAAACAGTGAGAAAACTTAGGCATATTGCGCCCAAAAACATAAAAAAAGCAGCGCAATGCTGCTTTTTTACACGGTGAACACTAAAGGGAAACTTGATGCGTTTAGCGGGTGCTAAAGCCCTGCTTATTCACGAAATCCTTCATAAATGGTCGCGACTCTTTTTCCAATGTTGCCGAGATTTGCTCGCTCCACGACATATCTTTGTTGCCCCCCGTGCGGGTTTGATAATACTCGCGCACTTGCTGATCGTATTCACCAAGCGCTGTTTCATCCATCGCTTGGTAGCTGTTCTCATGCACTAACAAAGATGCAGGCAACTTAGGCTTGCGCTCCGGATCTTGAGCGGGCACACCCAAACACATTCCGAATAAAGGCAACACATGTTTAGGTAATGCTAACAACTCAGCCACTTTGCTCGGCTGGTTACGTAAGCCACCAATATATACGCCCCCGAGCCCCATGGATTCAGCCGCGACCATGGCATTTTGCGCCATCAGCGCGCTATCAATCGCTCCGATGAGGGTTTGCTCGGTAAAACCTAGTTGGGCATTTGGATTGATTTGCTCATGGCGATGGAAATCGGCACACCACACTAAAAATTCCGCACAGTCGGCCACATACGCTTGGTTGCCCGCGTATTCCGCCAATAAGCGTCGTTTTTCTTTGTCCGTCACACGAATAATGCTGGTGCACTGCAAGAAACTTGAGCTGGATACCGCGCGCGCCGCATCAATAATCTGGGTCAATTGCTCGGAAGAAATCGCGTCTTGAGTAAATTTACGAATAGAGCGGTGAGAAAGCAGTGTCTCAATCGTTGGATTCATGATGGGTCCTTTCAATCGGTATAACATCAGGTGATACGGGTATACACTTTTCTATACGGTGTCGCAAACCACTGCTCTGCCTAATATTCCGCCATATTGTTAGCCATCCGCGTCACACAAGGCCTTACGTGCGGTGAAAAAGAACAATCGATTTTTTCTATCAATGCAAAAGGTAATTTCGTCTTTTTTCTTACCCAGGGATCGGGCATAGTAAACTCATTGACGCTAAAGGAGATGACTATGTTCGTCGTAATTTTTGGCCGCCCTGGCTGCCCATTCTGTGTTCGCGCAAAAGATTTGGCTGAAGAATTGAAAACAAGCCGCGAAGATTTCAACTACCGCTATGTGGATATCCACGCAGAGGGTATTAGCAAAGCCGATCTGGAAAAAACCGTCGGTAAACCGGTTGAAACCGTGCCACAAATCTTTGTTGACCAGGAGCACGTTGGCGGCTTTACCGAATTTGAAGCCTACGCCAAAGAAAACCTCGGCCTGTATCAAGAATAAGGCGCCGATAATCTTGCTAAAAAGCCAGCATCTCGCTGGCTTTTTTATACTCAACACTATCAACGCATTTACGCGTCTGGACGCTCTTTCACCTCTTTGAGGCTTTGAAGATTTTCGTTGATTTTAAAAATCACAATCATCAACTCACACCAAATTCTTGCTCCTACTGCACCGGCAACAATGGTAAATAGGCCAATGGCAATGTTTTCCAGCCGCACCCCACCGTAGCTACCAAACATAGTGCCCAGTCCAGAGAACAACGCAATCAGCAATAGCAGCCAATAAAGTCCAGTGACCAGTTTTGGCGTCAACATTGAATTAAAAAAGAAGATAGATTTCACAGTTTGTTCCTTAAAAAATGAGAAAAAGGGATTCGAATCAGCCACTATTCATAATAGCTCCAGAGCCTGAGCACTTTCACCACCGGTTCATCCTCGGGGACTTGATAGACCAAGCGATGTTGAATATTAATACGGCGTGAATAGGCACCAGTGAGATCACCGATAAGCTTTTCAAACGGAGGAGGTTTATGGTAGGGATCGTCTTCAATCAGTGCTAATCAACCCTCATCGCATTCATCCGTCGCGAACATCCGCTCACTCAAGCCGCCGCGTTGGCCGTCACCTTTGCAAATGCGGTTTCCAACACCGCTTTGGGTGGTTGCAATAAAAACACCTCATGAACCAGCTGAGTTAATGCCTCGACGCTATCGATGCTTTTATCGGTGACAAGTTGCCCTGCCGCATCCCAGACCAAAAACTGCTGATTACGAATCAAATAGCGGTGTGAAGCGGTGATCAACGACACCACGAGGTTATTGACGAAAATGGCTTCGGGGTGTTGATGAGAATAGAAATGTGCCACTTCAAAGTCGGCTTCTACCACATCATAAAGCTCAACCTCGTACAGTGTTAATGGCGGTTGGTCGGGCTCGTGTAATACCACCGTCACCACATCGCCATTACACGTGATTTGATAGGTATCGTGCCCGATGACACAGGTGCGCTGGTTGATATTGAGTAACCCGCGCGGGGTTTTATTGCCAAAACCCACATCAACTAAATAGGTTTCACCATTGAGCTCAACCACATTCATTCGGTGAGTACGGGGATTGGTGGGCTTACCATTAAGCATCACCCGCGCTAGCACACTGCGCACATCAAACCCCAAATATTTCAGGGCAAGATAGGCAATTTTATTGTGCTCAAAGCAATAGCCACCTTGTTGGTTCACCACCAACCGTTCAAACAAAGCATCCGTCTGTAAAGAAAGCGGCTGCCCTGCCAAGGCATTCAGGCTAGAAAACGCATACCGCGCCAAGTGCTTTTCAATAAGCTCAGTAACCAGTGCCACGCCCTTCGCCTCACTCAACACGAGGCGATGTAAATACTGTTCAATCATGGGTGCTGATGTCATCGTCGACTCCTTATGTGAATGGCACCAGATTAACCCCTCAAGTTGGGTTGAGGTAAAGCCTCACGCAGGATTGCGACTAAAAGCAGAGCGCAGCAATCCTAATCCTGCCAGTGCAAAGATCCCAGCCACTACTCGCTCAACCCAATGCGCCACTTTTTGGTAGACGTTCATCACGCCGTTGATTGAAAACAACAGGGAGTACATCCCATTCACCAAAAAGCCAACCAGCATACAAGTCAGCACCGCCGCGACAAGAAACAACCCATCACTGCTTGAACCCATCCCAACCGACAAAGCCGCCATCCAAGCCACCACGGTTTTAGGATTAGAGGAATTTAAAACCACGCCACGAACAAACCATTTTCGGTATCCCACTGCTTGGCTATCGTTTGTGGAGACAGTCGCGGCGGCGTTAAAGGATGATTTAAAAGAAAGATAAGCCAGCCATAGAAGATAAACGCCACCCGCGATTTTTAGCAGCATGAGTAAATACACCGACCCTTGCAGCACCACACCCAAGCCACTGGCGGCGACAATGCCCCAAAAAAGCAGCCCAATAGATAACCCTGCGCCGTAAACAAGGCTGACTTTTCGCCCCTTACTCATGGCGATAGTTGCATTGGAGATATTCGCCGGCCCCGGGGAGACCGCAACAACAAAAAATGCGAACCCGATTGAAACCAGTGATAAAACGTCAGTCATCCTTGCTCCTTGTTATCGATGTTGTGTTTAAAGTGGTTTTTCCATCGGCACGCAGTCTAAACGGATCCCTTTTGGGGCGTGATACGTTGATACCTCATCGCCCACAAAGCCGCATGCGCGATAAAAAGGCGCTGCATTGAGCGTGGATTCGAGCGTTAGCAATCGCAAGCCCTGTTCTTTCGCTAGGTGCTCTAAAAACTGGAGCATCTTTTTCGCCGCGCCCCTGCCACTGTAATCTGGCTCAACAAAGATGGCATCCACCACACCGGTTTGTGTGTTGAGCTTACCGCTACCGATAACCTGCCCGCCCATTTCAGAGACGTAAAACGTATCAACCACGTCGGTAATAAAGCGCTCAGACACGCTACCCTGCGTCCAAAGTGAGAGCTGCTCTACCGTATAGTGTGCCGAACACTTAGCTAAAATAGCTCGGTTTCTTAAATCAAAAATAGCCTGTGCGTCGTTTGGGTTAGCTTTTCTAATGGTGATCAAAACGCTTCCTTGGTTGTGTAAGCTGAGTGACTGTGTGTTATGTTGAGAAGGTAAAGAGTTTGTATTCTTGTCTGGTTAAGCGGAGCAAGTCCAGTACCACCTTAATGCCTTTGCTATGTTTTTAGCTAATTGAGGCTCCTGACCGTTTAAAAACTACGTCTACTAGATGAGACAAACTTCCTCAACTTAGATGATGTAACACTTCAATTTGAATGCTTCGTAACAAGCTTTGAGTATGTTCTGACTGTAAATCGAGTTCGCACCAACCGTCAGTTCCCATGTATTCGGCAGAAATATATCTAATACTTTTAAGATCAATTTCATCGTTGATGACTCCAGTTAGCCTGAAAATACCTGACTTTGTATGGATTCTGCTAATTTTGAAATTTTCCATAAACCTCCGAGAACATAACGAATGACATGGACTCCCCCTCATGAAGATCTGCCACACACTTAGGTGCGGTCTTTAGTACCGGAGGTAACCATGTCTACTCAATTCTTTTGTGGCGTTGATCTCTCCAAGTACCACTTTTCTCTTCACGCGGTGAATGACCACGGAAAAGTCATTCTTCATAACTCGTTCCCACGCTCCTGCGTGGCAATGTATATGAATTTGAATCATAGTCAGAGTTGGCCACAAGATCACCGAACTGTACTTGACCTCTGTTCTTACACTAGCGGACAGCGTCAATATCTGTAGCGAACAGCCAGTTCAATGCCCTAGGCAGCATAATGTTATACTGGGTATGGTGCTGTTTGCGTTTGAATGATAGCAAGAGCTAGATATGCATTCCCACGCAGGAGCGTGGGAACGAGAAATCAAAGCTGTTACTGTTTTAATTCCTGCGCAAAGCTATAAATGCTAGCTTCGAACGGTAGACTGACATGCTATGGTCTGTTCCAAACTTTTTCCAGGTAAACTGCTTCCTCATCCATCCTTTAAGCCGATACCAAATATCAACATGAGTGAGTAACCTAGCCTTATCGTATTCACCAGTTTTGACATTTGTGAGAAAACGCATATCACCACCGTGAATATAACCTCCGAACTTGTCTCGAAGAAAAGATTTTAATTTATCTCCTACTCCAGGTATAAAACCTAAAATCCAAGAAAGAGGCTCTATGAACATATTGGGTGGTGGTACCATAGTTACGCCATCAGACGAATTCACTACTCGGTAAATTGGTGTTTTCATTGTCATAAGCCAATGATCGTCTGACACTCTAGGTGCGCCAAATGTATAACATGCTGCATTACCGCCGCTATGAGTTATCCTCTTCGCAGCTATTGTTGCCAGCGCTCCTCCAAGAGAGTGCCCTGTGATAAATAATGGTAGTTCTCGATACTGTTCTAGTGCCTGATTGACTTCTATCTCTATTGAGTTGTATGCATCATGAAATCCAGAGTGAACTCTCCCCTCAGTCACACATTTAGTTAGAGTGGCACGAGCGTCTGACTTTATATCTTTTAACTCGAGTGGCTCAGTACCACGAAATGATAAGACGACAAAACCATTAGTTTTAATCAGTATTGCCTGGCTGCCATTTGCGTTGAAAGTAGCGACTAACTCTGCATTGAGAATTTCAATTTGCTTTTCAAGAAGCCGCTTTTCCTCTTCATGATCATAAGAAAATTTTTCTATAGCTAATAGAATTGCCTCCTTTAGTATATGGCTGTTTTCTTTCCCCACCAAGAGCATATTCTCAATTCTTTTACCAACATCTTCTGTAATAACAGGCGGATTGAATTTAAAGTAAGCAAGTTCAGCAAAGCATGCCATTAACCAAGCCGTTCTATCACTATATGCCTCTCGATACATTGGGATGCTTTTTCCCAACAGTTCTTTGGCTTGTTTAATATCATCACTTGTTTCTATAACTAATTTCGACATAACTAATCCTTGTCAGTACTGAAAATTAGGAAAATATATCCC
>NZ_MUFK01000018.1:0-57127 GCF_001996085.1 Salinivibrio sp. PR5 | reverse complement strand
TCCTAGCATAGAGCACTATTCACGCTCAGAAGAGAAAGAGAAACGTTACCCCTCTCATCGGTTTATGCTGGTTGTTGATATGAAAAAAGCGATGGTGTTTTCACATCGAGCAGAAGTATTGGGTCTTTATTCAAACAATCGGCTATTAGTAAAAATGATTTCTGAGCACATACATAGCGATATTTACTTGACTGAATATGAGAAATCCGAACCCGAAAAACGCTGTCGTATTGGAACCATTCATGAATTGGAAAATGATATGGTTGTCGATAATAAAAAATGGTTAGAGAATGAAATTTGAATAGCGCGAACATACGCTCAATTTACGGCGTGCCCTCACTGTTGGATGCGACGCGTTCGGGAGCGCTAAGCGGTAGGGTAATAGTGAAGCAGCTCCCACGCGCAGGCTCACTTTTCACCTCAATACGGCCGCCAAGTACGCCGGTGACAAGGTTGAAGGTAATATGTAGGCCAAGGCCCGAGCCGCCTTGGCCGAGGCGGGTGGTGAAGAAAGGATCAAAGATGCGTTTTCTCACGTCATAGCTCATGCCTGCCCCATTATCACGGACGGTGATGTGCACTAAATCGGTTGATGATTGTGTGGCATAGATTTGAATACGACCTTGCTCTTTCGATGCAAAGGCGTGAATGAGTGCGTTGTTGATCAAGTTGATCAATATTTGCGAGAGAGCCCCCGGATAGCTATTAAGCTGCATGTTGTCAGGAATATCGACATCAATTTGGTGTGGTAAACGTTGGAGCGTAGGACGTAACGACAATAGGACTTCATTGACCAGATGGTGCAAGTCGAATTCCCGTCTCAGATCGCTGGTTTGATCAACGGCAAGCTGCTTAAACGCGCGAATGAGCTCGGACGCGCGCGCCATATTGCGCTCAATAATACGTGTACCTTCATCAACGTGAGTAAGAAATTGGTTAAGGTCATCGCGGGTAATGGGCTTTTCGAGCTTGTGTACAAATTCTTGTTTTACTCCCAGAATGGAGGTCGCCGACATCAGTGCGTTGCCTATGGGGGTGTTCAGTTCGTGGGCAACCCCAGCCACGAGCGACCCTAAGGACGATAGTTTCTCGTTTTGCACTAATTCATCTTGAATCGCTTCGAGGCGAGTTAATAGTGACTTGAGTTTATCACCATAGGCATTCACTGCATGGCGCAGCTCTCCTACTTCGTTCATGTTGTCGACCGTCAACTCTTGAGTGGTTTCCCCGTCTATCAACTCCCAAATCTGTGTGGTCGTTTGCTGAATCTTATCCAGTAGATTCCGGGCAGTAATGGCGGCGATAATCCCCACAACGAGCAATAGTCCGCCAATGGCAAACATCAGGAACAGTCCCATGCTGTCAGCCGCCGCGGTCATTTTGCTTTTGGGCACGACGAGACCAATCACCCAATCGACTTGAGGATATTTAATAATATGAACGTAGGCGGCTTCGTTTAGCACGCCATCGCTCTCTATCGTAATCAGTTGGCTATCTTGGAGAGATTGACTTGCTTGCAGCGCTTCTTGCAGCCAAGGGAGTTCCTGCTCTAACTCGGTAGCCGTTCGCAGGGTATTTCGATATGGGTTAAATGTTACTGCCGATTCGGGAAAGCTTATCGCCTTGTTATTGGCGTCCAGAGCGAATACATAGCCGTCGTTTTCTTTGCCATACCGAGCCAGTATGTCGGCAATGCCATCCAGTCTCATGTCGACCGTTGCCACCCCAACAAAGCGCTCATTTTCTTTCATGGGTACGGTACAGGTAATCATCGGCTCTTTGGTAAAAGGGTCAATATAAGCGTTAGACCAACTGCAGCGATCGTTAGGCGCCTGTTTTCCTACTAGGTACCAGCTTTCATT
This sequence comes from Salinivibrio sp. PR5, assembly GCF_001996085.1. NCBI lineage: Bacteria > Pseudomonadati > Pseudomonadota > Gammaproteobacteria > Vibrionales > Vibrionaceae > Salinivibrio > Salinivibrio sp. PR5. The sequence continues at coordinate 55,265 of NZ_MUFK01000018.1, read as the reverse complement.
GTGGTAGCCCTTGCCATCAGGATCGTTGTAATCATCATAGTATTCCATCTCGGGTCCTGTGCGGCCCCAAAAAAAGCTACGCCGCTCTACGCCGGGAGTGAAGGTGTTGGGCTCCGGCCAGATCCCGCCACCGGCAATGGTAGGATCGCCATGATTGTTAAAGAGTGGAGGGAAGAGGCTACGGAATAGCGCTTCGTTTTTGGGAAGGTTGGTGCTCTTTAAGGCGATCGTACTGGTTAAAAGCTCGATCTGTCCAAGCTTGGCATCGAGTAAGTCAATTAATGCATATTGGTTGAGGCTGATCCGCTCTTGTCGCTGCTCAATCAGATCAGGTTTTACTTTCCATTCCAGCACCGCAAAAATAGTCAGTAGCGCCAACACCAGAACCACTGCAAATCCGAGGTTAATCTGATGACGGATCATGAGAGCGGGTTTGGCCATTGTCGATACATCCTCTTTTCTCAGCTGACGCAGATAAAAACCAAGTACCTGCGACCAGCCCTGCCAAATCATGCTGACGGTAGTCGAGTCGTTCCTTTAGTGTAGTTGGCTGCTTAGGCTTTGTGATGATGGACGGCGTACGTAACGATACGGGTGAGCAGGTATAAAATGACGAGAATGTTAGATAGAACGATGAGATATCCATAAAGTTGGCCAGCTATTGTGGCCGATAACCTGAACGAATAGATGACCATCTGGCTGATTTAAAACCGCTTAAAGATAATTGAGAATCGTTTGCAGACAGAATTTGTATTATTATGCGTGCAGGTAGTTGTAGATAAAGGACCTGTAGTGCAAAAGGTTGAGTTTGTTCAGTTGTATTTATTAAGGATGGGTATTCCACGCGTGCTTACTCAAACGGCAACTAATCCTATTTCTCGGTTACTCTTCCCCACCGAGAAACCCTTAGTTTTTCAGTCTCCGGTGAGCGTGTTTTTTTATCACGGCCTCGTTTTAGGTTATGTGTGGGGCGCTTGGTTATGGCTCATGTTCGCCATTGTTAAGCCGGGAGAATGGACCATAATGACCTATCTTATTGCCTCAACCTTTTATGGTGTGCTGTTAGGGATGTTTCGAGCACTGAGAGTGGTTTGGGCTCATAAGCGACTGGGGAGGATAAGTTGGGAAGAGTGGTGCCAAAAACATCATGGACTCGCGAGCCAAGACCTTTAAGATCGCATGTCTGAATAAAACCCCCTTAGCTATCCATCGCTAAGGGGGAGGCAGGGTTTTCGGTATTACGAAATAAAGCGTGTGAGCTCTATTTAATATTGACGACCATCTTGCCGAAGTTGCGGCCTTCGAGTACATCAATGAGTGCTTGAGGCGCTTGCTCAAAGCCATCCACCGAGTGTTCACGGTAATGGATTTGGCCTTCGCCGACCCATTTGGCCATGTCGTGAGCGAACTCAGGATAACGGTGTGCGTAGTCATCAAAAATGATGAAACCTTTCACTGTTAGGCGCTTGACCAAGATGGTGCCCATTAGTTGCGAAAGACGATCTGGGCCTTCTGGCAGGGCAGTGCTGTTGTATTGAGATACCAAGCCACACACGGGAATGCGTGCGCCGGTGTTAAGCAGTGGCATCACCGCATCAAATACCTTGCCGCCGACGTTTTCAAAGTACACATCAATGCCTTGTGGGCAGGCTTCGGCAAGCTGCTCGGCAAAGTTATCGGCTTTGTGATCGATACAGGCGTCCACACTGAGGTGTTCACGGGCGTATTGGCATTTGTCTTCACCACCGGCAATCGCGACTACGCGGCAGCCTTTCAGCTTACCGATTTGTGCGACGGTCGCACCAACGGGGCCGGTTGCGGCAGCCACTACCAGGGTATCGCCCTCTTTGGGCTGGCCGATATCTAATAAGCCCATGTAGGCGGTGAAGCCGGGCATCCCCAAGATCCCAAGCGCGTATGAAACCGGCGCGAGATCGGGGTTAAGTTTAAGCAGGGTATCGCCATCGACGACCGAATGGGTTTCCCAACCTTTGTAGGCCAATACCCAATCACCCGTCTGGTAATCGGCGTGGTTAGATTCCAACACTTTACCCACGGTGGCACCGACCATCAGGCCATCAATCGCTACCGGCTCTGCGTACGATTTGGCATCACTCATTCGACCGCGCATGTAAGGGTCAATTGATAGGTGATGGTTTTCAATCAGTACATCCTTGTTACCCAGTGCGGGAATGGCGACTTCTTCTAAGCGAAAGTTCTCGGCAGTGGGTGCGCCAACCGGGCGTGATGCGAGAACAAAACGTTGATTTGTTAATGCTGACATGGATTCCTCCCTTGAAGATGGGAAAAGAGGCGGCTGGCTTAGTACGCCTCATCATGAAATAAAACGGAGATTACAGCGCGGCTTGAAGCACGCGGCGGCAAACGTCCGGCGTCACATCGCCATGTTCACCGAGCTGGGTCATGCCGTGTTGAGTCAGGCTTTCAATCAAGGGCTCAATCGCGGTTTCATCCAGATCGTAATCGCTCATGCGTGTTTTCACGTTCATGCGCTCGAAAAAGTCGCGTGTTTTCTCAATCGCTTGCTGCGCTTTTTCGGCTTCGCTGCCTTGGTCAATATGCCAAACACGTTCAGCAAATTGTGCGAGCTTGGCTTGTTTTTGCTCAAACTTCTCATTGAGCATTGCAGGCAGCACCACGGCAAGGGTTTGTGCGTGATCCAAACCATGTAGAGCGGTCAGTTCGTGACCCAGCATATGGGTTGACCAGTCTTGCGGTACACCCACGCCAATCAAGCCGTTAAGCGCTAAGGTGGCTGTCCACATCAAGCTCGCACGCACGTTGTAGTCTTCTGGTGTTTCCAGCGCTTGTGGGCCAAGCTCGACGAGGGTTTGTAGTAGGCCTTCGGCGAATCGGTCTTGTACCGGCGCATTGGCTGGGTAGGTCAGGTATTGCTCCACGACATGAACAAACGCATCGACCACGCCGTTACCGACTTGGCGAATCGGCAAGGTGTAGGTTTTCACCGGATCCAATACCGAGAACTGCGGGAAGACTAGCTCGCTCATAAACGGCAGTTTCGCTTGCATTGACTCACGGGTCACCACCGAGCCTTTGTTCATCTCAGAGCCGGTTGCCGGCAAGGTGAGCACGGTGCCAAATGGCAGTGCCGCTTCTACTTTACCGCCCATGCTGGTGAGAATGTCCCACGCGTCGCCGTTATATTTCGCGGCTGCTGCAACGAACTTGGTGCCATCGATCACTGAGCCGCCGCCCACGGCGAGAAGGTAGTCATAGCCTTCAGCACTCACTTTCTCGACCGCTTTCATCAAGGTTTCAAAGCGTGGGTTGGGTTCAATACCACCAAACAGGCCAAACTGACGCTGACCCAATGCTTGTTCTACTTCATCCAAGGTGCCTGTTTTTCGTGCACTTTGGCCGCCGAATAACACGAGTACTTTGGCATCGGCCGGGATGAGCCGATCCAGCTCGGCAATCTTACCTTCGCCAAAAACGATACGTGTGGGATTGTAGAACTCAAAGTTGTTCATTGCTCATCCTTCCTTTTATTGTGCTTGATGGTATCAAGCGTTTATTTAAATTAGACCGGTCGTCTAGTTAATGCCGGTTAAAAACCCGCCTTGGCGGGTTTCGGGATGATGGTGGGGTAGCAACCTGTGTTACCGCCACGCATCAACTGCTATTTATTGGTTACTGTCGTGCTGGGTAGAGCACAACATGATTAATCGATCAGTCCGAGCTTTTCTTCAGTGATGGTCATCGCTTGCGCGAGATGACTGTCGTTACGATGCAGCTTGGTCAGTAAGCTGGCGCCGAGCCACAGTTGATATAAGGTTGTCGCGGTGGTCAGCGCCGTTTGGTTATTAAACTGATCGCTGGCTTGGGCGAGCGTAGTCGCCAAGCAACCAATCAATTGATCGGTGCCATCACGCAGTGCCAGCCGCATTGGCTCGGATAAGTCCGCAACTTCTGCACTCAGCTTGACGACCAAACACGTTTGCACCGGATCCAAACTACAGTATTGTGCTTGCCAGCGACTGAAGTAGCTGTGCACACGTGCAATGGGAGAGAGCGAGCTATCTGTCAGTAAGCGATTCACATCCGCAATGTAGCAAGCAAAATAGTGGTCTAACACGGCTTGGCCGAATTGTTCTTTCGACGCAAAGTAGTGATAAAAAGACCCTTTGGGTACGCCCGCTTGTTTGAGGATGGCGCTTAGGCCAACGCCGCTAAAACCAAATTGTGCCATCACGTTCACGCCCGTCTCCAACAGGTGCTGGTGGGTCGCGTTATGACTGGTCGTTTCATGAGTGCTGCTCGATTTCATGTCGACTAGCATAATCAAGATTAGACCGGTCGTCTAGCGGTGAGGGAACATTTTTATTTTTGGTGTCGAACGGTGGCATAAATTGGGCCGGTATGCTGTGCGAAATCCCAGTTTATGTCGGATTTATTACAGTGTTCACAGTTTAAACGTCATGCAGTGGCGCAGGAGCAAAACTGTGCTTTACTCAAAATGTCAGCTGAGCTGACACACAATTTGGTAAATGATCAGCGCGCAGTGACGCGCCAAAAAGAGTTAAGTCCCCGTTGATGTCAGGAACCCATGAAGACACCTTGTTTGCCGCCAGCCAGGCATTTGAACACAAGACCATGCGGTTAGGACGCTCAACATAGTGAGCAAGCGGGGCAGTGCAACAACAAGTTTCATTGACCAACGACCAACAAAGGAATCCATCCGCGAAGCCGCTCGATTGAGCGGCTTTTTATTGTTGTGGGTTGCCGAAAGGTTCCCCAACTGTGTCGCAAGCACACTTCCTCTCCTGATAAGGTTTCCGCAACGTCGCAGTGAGTTATTCTGTTGACCAAACGTGAACAAGGTTGCTTTCTGCAAGTATTTGTAATAAGAATAGAGATAACGTGATTTTCAACACTTTACGTTTATGACTGAGGGGGCGGTTTGTCCATTCCCCATTACATAGACGTGCAATGCCCTACAAAGGTGTTCGGGCTGACAGTTGAATCATCGCGCTTCAGCGCTCATCTCGAGTGCTTATTAAGTTCCGCACTGTTCGTGCTATCGCTGAACGAGTGCAATAACCATAGCGATAAATATCGTTCATTAATCTGATAGGAGAGGTGTTCGATGCACAATAAAAGTAGACGTTTGTGGTATTACTACAAATCTAAAACGGATAAAGCACGTAGCGTTAAAACGCGCAGTTAATTTGTCCAACCGTAAGCAACAAGGCAACCATGGGGTTGCCTTTTGTGTTTTTGGTAAGGGGTAATGTCTTGAACAGAGGCTTTGCTCGATAAATGTGCAGAAAATTTGCTAAGCTGTTGTGCATTGACGAATTTTTATTCTAACCTTATTTACAGGTAGGTAGATAAAGAGACTCACGAACCCTGTCTAGGGTCGCAGGGAGGTGTTATGAATGTACTATCTTGTCAGCACGTTAAAGCGCTTATTGATCAAACCATTACCTTGATTGATGGCACAGACACGGAATATGCGATGACCCTAATCCGCATCGATGAGCATGAGGGCAACGGTGAAACCATTGATGATCAACTGGTGGAAAACTTTAGCTTAGTGTTGAAAGGCCCAGAGGATACCCGATTTCCACAAGGTAATTACTTGCTCTCGCACCCCGATCTCGGCGAGCAAATCTTGCACATGTTACCGGCGGCAGAGGATACCTACACGATTACCATTAACACCCGCGCATAGTGAATCGTTCATCCAACAAGAGGGGTCCCGCGCGCCCTCCTTTCCCGACTCTTCAATCGTCTATTACTCACTGCGCCTCGCAAAATTGATTAAATAACGACCAATCAAGGAGTTATTTGCACCTTCCCGTAGCTTAGTAGCACGAAATAAGTAGAATAGAGCCGTTAAGCTAGCAGTATGGAGGTAGCATGTTTGCCTGGCTGAGTGGCTTATTCGAAAAAGAACAACTGCAGTCAGTTGTCTGGGTTCGGGACATCATGGCCAGTAACCGCAAAGGCAGTTACGCCAAGTACAAGAACTATTACGACCGCCACGTTAATCGTATTTTAAAAAATTATCACAAGGATTTTCTCCGCTTTGAAAAGTTTGCGGCACGCAATTATAAGTACAGTGACCAATCTGTGTTTATGGCGATTAAAACCGCAAGTTATGCCTTTCAACTTGGACAGCTCAAGGTTGCAGCCTGTCTTACTGCAGCCGTGATATCAAAGTGTAATCGCGCAAAGCAAACCGATACGCAGGTTCACCCCAAGTTGTATCGTGCTGCAGTGACACTGCATAAGAAGATCTTGGAAACCGGCAAGTCATCGCGTAAGGCGTCAGACAAAGAGCCGGCTTAACGGGTCGAATTTTGCGCAGTTAATAAAAATGTCATAAACCTATTCAGCCCGCACCACGGCTGAATAGGTGATGTCTGTCACGTTTTTATCGTTAGTGTTCGATGCAATTTATGCTGGTCATTCGTTCGCCACACTGATAGAGTGCCGCCCCTCACACACCTTGTGAGCGAACTAATGCTTAAATCTACACAAAATAACGATCGACTTGTTGCCGTCTTTACTATCGGCTTTGTCGCTCTCTTCCTTGCCTTTGCCCTGTTTGACCTCGAACATTTTTCCACTGTGATTCAGTCGCTGTTTGCTGAATCTGCCAACCTTTTTGGTTACTGGTGGCAGTGGCTAATGGTGATCAATTTCGTGCTGGCGCTAGCCATTGGCGGCAGTAAATTTGGTAAGTTGAAACTGGGCGCCACCGATACCGTCTCAATGAGCCGTTTCCGCTGGGTTGCGATGATCATGTGTACTCTGCTTGCGGGCGGCGGTGTTTTTTGGTCAGCGGCTGAACCCATCTACCACTTTATGACGCCTCCTCCGGCGTTAGGTGAGATGGAAGCCGGCGCGATGCAAACGGTCGCCCCTGCGTTAAGCCAAAGCTTCTTCCACTGGGGCTTTTTAGCTTGGGCAGTGTTGGGCACCTTGGCGACCATCGTGCTGATGTATGCCCACCACCAAGCAGGCGTGCGTTTACGTCCTCGTGCGCTGTTATATCCGCTGCTCGGTGACAAGCTAGAAAATCACTGGTTAGGCTCTGTGATTGATGCGTGTTCTATCATTGCCGTTGCGGCGGGCACGATTGGTCCGATTGGCTTCCTTGCCACCCAGTTGGGTTACAGCTTGGAAAGCTTTGTCGGTATCGAGAACACCATGTCGATGCAAATGCTGATCTTGGCCGCGGTAGTGGCGATTTACTCTATTTCCGCCTTTACGGGAATGGATAAAGGTCTGCAATGGTTAAGCCGGATGAATGTGATTGGTGCGGCTGTACTGCTTGCTGTTGTGATCGTACTGGGTCCAACGGGCTTTATCTTTGAGCAGTTTGGTGCTGGCTTTAGCTATTACCTTAACAACATGCACACGCTGGCACTCAACACCGATAACGGCAGCTGGAATGCATGGTGGACCTGGTTCTTCTGGGGCTGGTTCATTGGTTTTGCACCCATGATGGCCATCTTTATTGCACGCATCTCGAAAGGCCGTTCTATTCGTGAACTGATCTTTGCCGTTGCGATTTGTGCACCGATTGCGACTAACTTCTGGTTCTCAGTACTGGGTGGTACGGGTATTTTCTATGAGTTGCAGTCTCCGGGCAGCATTTCCGGTCCGATGGCGGACGCGGGTTTGCCGGCGATCTTGATTGCGTCGCTATCACAATTGCCGTACAGCGTGGTATTGATCCCAGCCTTTATGCTGTTGACCACCACCTTTGTGGCGACCACAGGTGACTCCATGGCGTATTCCATTGCGATGGCTGTCTCTGGTGACAATCAACCGACACGCGCGCATCGCCTATTCTGGGCGATTGTCATGGGCGTGGTAGCCGGAGTGCTCTTGCTGGCCGGTGAAGGTGGCTTGAATGCGTTGCAGTCGTTCATTGTGATCACAGCTGTGCCTGTCTCTTTCTTGATTGCGTTTACTTTCATTACCGGCCCAATCGCGGTGATGCGAATGCAAAAAGAGAAAGAAGCGAATCTTGCGCTAGAGCCTGCGACAGCAAGCTAAGCGTGGGATACGCCATCGATAAAAAAGCGCCGATTATCGGCGCTTTTTTGCGTTTAGGAGTGGTGATGCTCTGTTACTTCGGTTGCCATTGTCCGCTAGTGACCAGTTTATCCATCACCTTGTCGACCGCGACTTGTGCTTTGGCGACAATTTCATCGACTTCGTTGGGTGTCACCACTAAAGGTGGCGCAAAGCCGAGAATATCGCCGTGTGGCATCGCACGGGCAATTAAGCCTTGCTCCAAGCACGCGGCAGCAACTTGTGGTCCCACTTTCAGGTTGGGATCAAAGTGGCTACGATTGGCGCGATCGGGCGAGAACTCAAGCGCATGGAGCAAACCAATTCCGCGGCTATCGCCAATCAATGGGTGATCCGCAAAAGCGGCTTGCATCTTCATTTGCAGGTACTCACCCGTGGTTGCAGCATTTTGGGTAAGGTTTTCGCGCTCGATGATGTCTAAGTTACATAGCGCGGCGGCCGCGCCCAGTGGGTGGCCTGAATAGGTGTACCCGTGACCAATGGCTCCCCATGCATCGGTACCGTCTTCCAGCACATCCCACACCTTGTGACCGATCATCACCCCAGATAGGGGTTGATAAGCGGAGGTTAAGCCTTTGGCAACGGTGATCAGATCAGGCTTCATATCATAGTAAATCGAGCCAAAGTCACTGCCAATACGGCCAAAGCCGCATACCACTTCATCGGCGATCAGCAGAACGTCGTACTTATCTAGGACCTTGCGAATCGCGGTCCAGTAACCTTCTGGTGGCGGCACGATGCCTCCGGTGCCAAGCACGGGTTCGGCAATCATCGCGGCGACGGTATCAGGGCCTTCCGCAAGGATCATTTTCTCGAGTTCATCGGCACAATGTTGTGCAAACTCAGGCTCTGTCATGCCGCTGTCTTCACGACGATAATAGTAGGGTGCCATGGTGTGCTTGATACGCTCTATGGGCAAATCAAAATGCGCATGGAACAAAGGAAGCCCTGTTAACGACCCGGATGCGATACTGGAGCCGTGATAGCCGCGATCGCGAGAAATGATTTTCTTTTTCTCGGGTTTGCCGCGAGCGTTGTTGTAGTACCACACCAGCTTGATTTGTGATTCATTGGCATCACTGCCCGACATGCCGTAATACACCTTGCTCATGCCCGGCGCCATCTTGATGAGTCGCTCAGACAAGGTCACCAGTGCTTCGTTGGTGTGGCCCACATAGGTGTGATAGTAAGCGAGCTTTTTGGCTTGCTCATAAATGGCATCGGCCATTTCTTCGCGGCCGTAACCAATGTTCACGCAATACAAGCCCGCAAACCCGTCAATCAGCTCAATACCTTCTGAATCGGTGATGCGAATCCCTTTACCTGTCTCAATCACTCGGCCAGGCATTTCGCCGTGGGCGTACTGCTTCAAGTGTGTTGATGCGTGGAAGACGGTATTTCTGTCTTTTTCCAACAAAGCTTTCGTTTCTGGACGCATGATCAGTCTCCTTATCCTTACGCAAACCTCAATTAGCTGCCGCTCACGGTGGGCAGGCCACCCAAACAGTAGTATTTAATTTCACTAAACTCGTCGATGCCGTAACGGCTCCCTTCACGGCCTAAGCCTGATTGTTTGACGCCGCCAAAGGGAATAGGGTGTCCGGTCATCTTCACTGAATTAACGCTGACCATGCCGACTTCAAGACCGCGCAGACAGCGCCAAATATCACGAATGTCATTACCGTAGACATAGGCGGCTAAGCCGTATTCAGTGTCGTTGCCCATGGCAATGGCCTGGTCGAGATCATCATAGGCAATGACCACGGCCACAGGGCAAAAGGTTTCTTCTTGATACACCAACATATCGGGTGTCACTTTGGTGACTAGGGTGGGTGCAAAGAAGTTTTCGCCGAGATTTGGGTTAAGCTTGCCGCCAACCACGGTGGCGCCTTTGGCGATGGCGTCATCCACTAAGGCTTGCGCTTTATCCACCGCGCGAGAGGAAATCAATGGACCAATATCCGTGCTGGGTAACAAGCCGTTACCCACTTCAAGTTCGTCCATTAATGCCGCAAAGGCATCGACAAAGGCTTGGTACTTGTCACTTGGCACCAAGATTTTGTTCGCGGCGAGGCAGTCTTGTCCTGAGGTTTGAAATTTCGCATCGATGGCGGCACGTGCCGCTTGCTGAATATCCATGTCTGGCAGGACGATAAAGGGCGCATTACCGCCAAGCTCCATGGCGCATTTTTTCACTGTGTGAGCGCTTTGCTCGAGCAGCAGACGGCCGACACGGGTTGAGCCGGTAAAGCTCATCGCTTTGACTTTGTCGCTTTGACAAAGCTGAGTTGAAACCATGGGGGCATCACCCATGATCACGTTAAATACACCGGCTGGGATCCCTGCGCGTTCCGCAAGCTCGGCTAATGCGAGGGCGGAGAAGGGCGTTTCTTCCGCAGGTTTAACGATCACGCTGCAGCCAATAGCGAGTGCCGCTGCCGCCTTGCGCGTGATCATTGCGCTGGGAAAATTCCACGGGGTGATCAAAGCGGCAACGCCAATGGGTTCACGTAAGGTCGCAAGGTGAGCGTTGGGAATATGGCTTGGCATAGTGTCGCCGTAAACACGTTTTGCTTCTTCTGCAAACCAACGTATAAAAGACGCACCATAGGCAATTTCGCCTTCGGCTTCGCGAAGTGTTTTGCCTTGCTCGAGCACCATCAAATGCGCGAGATCGTGTTGGTTGTCCATCACTAAGTCATGCCATTGCATTAAGCGTTCCGCGCGGGTTTCGGCCGACTCCGCACGCCACAGATGAAATGCCGCTTGCGCATCGTCTATGGCTTGATTGACTTGTGCAGCGCTCAGTGAGGCGGTATAGCCCAGAATTTCTCCCGTGGCTGGATTCAACACGGGCGTATCGGCGTCGCCATTCACCCACTTGCCATTGCAGTAGGCGAGCTGTCGAAATAAACGCTGATCGTCGAGATACGCGAGTACATCTGAACTTGCTTTACCGGCCACGTCGTGACGCAGAGCATTGGCGGCGGTACCTGTGTAGTTAAGATCGCGTGATTGGAATACGGTCATACTCCCTCCTCATCGTAAAGCAGCGACGCTGCCTATCAGCGCTTGCCTACATTTACTGTATGCAAAGTGCACGCGACAGGTTTTCTGTTAGAACTGGCGATCGGCAAAATTTTTTCTGAAACGAGGGAAAGGCAGAAGAAAATTTTCTGGTGATAACAAAAACACCGATTGAGCGCGATAAATGGCGATATATAAGGTGTCGGTATTTGAAAAATTAGGCGCACCAACCGCAGGGTGCGCCCAACTAAACAGTGATTATTGGTTTACATCGAGGGTGACGCCGCTAAAGGGCCGATATCCCCGAATGCCCATAAATACCTCATCGCCCGCGTTGACATCAAGGCTGCAGGTTTCATTATTACCACTGGTGTAAGGGCGACAGCTAAACTGGTTGAGATCTGGCTTGGTGCCCTTTTCAACGTATAAATCCGCATCGCCGGTTCCGCCATATATACGAATGGTGGCAGTGCCCGCTTGCGGTGCAGTGTATAAGAAGTATTGCCAACTGCTGCGATCGCCACTCAGATCAGTTTTAGGGTAGTCATTGTCACTACCCACCGTGAAGTTTTTACTCGCAGAGCTGGTGAGGCCTTGATCGTCGGTCACGGTGAGAGTGACGGAATAGGTGCCCACGGCGCCGTACTGATGCGACGCTGTCATACCGGTGCCTTGGTAACCATCACCGAAATCCCATTGATAGCTCACGATTTGTCCGTCTGTGTCGCTTGCGCCGCTGGCATCAAACTCACAACCAAGCACAGTACATTGACCGTTGAAGACCGCCATAGGCGCGCCACCGGCTTGATGATCCCCTTGTGGCGGGACATTATTAAACTCACCGGCGACTTGCGGCCAGATTTTATCAATCCGTACCCCTTGGTTCTCACAGCCACCGAAGTGGTGGAGGGCTATCACGTTGCGGCTGCTGCTTGCCAGCACCGGAGAACCTGATGAACCGCCTGTGGTGTCACAGAAGTAACCCGCATCTGTATTTGTGCCTCTGCCATTGGTCGCTGCGACATCAATCTGGCAAATCCCACCATTGTTTTGGTCACTTTCAATGGCAAGTTCTTTCGGGTTTCCGGCGCCGTGCTGAGGAATAAAGATGGTTTCGCCAACTTGTGGCATGCGTACATCAAGGCCCATATAACCAAACTGAGCAATTCGTGCGAAGTCATTGACGCTGAACAGGGTGTAGTCGAGGGTATAATCGGTTTTGAGTAGCTGATCCCCTGTGACTTTAACGATGTCATTGATGGTGCCGCTGCCACAACTTGGACGCTGATAATTAAACCATATTTCCGTGCTCGTCAGCTCAGACTGGCTTTCAACACAGTGATTGTTGGTGAACATGTGATTATCTGGTCCTACGCGCCAGCCAGTACACAGGCCACTACCATTCATAAGCAAGCGTGCGACAGGGCGACTGCGCTCATACTCCTCTGGATGGCTATCTTGCCAACATGCCACATCTTTACGCTCGTTGATTCCGCACGTAGATAGCGTTCCTACGTCTTGAGCTGCCGCCATCAGATTTTCCGGATCACCCGCTTGGTAACGATCGACACTCAGCGCATGCTGAGGTTGCCATTGGGTACCTGTGGGAAGGACGAGCGTCACAATTGCGGTGTCGCCGTGGACGGACATGGCCGAAAACTGTGTCACACCGTCGTCACCCTGAGTGGGATTAAATGTGCGCTTGCCATTGGCTTGATTGCTATAGCGGTAGCTCTCAGTCCCATCGGCGCTTGTCACATCGACATAAGCGCCATCAGGCAGTGAAAACTGTGCGAAGTGTGCCTTGACGAAGGCGGCGTCTGCTTGATGTATTTTTATGCTGTTTTGATACGTTTCACCGAGAGCTGTAGCACGAAATGTTTTTGGAGGCGCTAAATCGGCTTGGAGACTGTACTGGCTTGCGATGTTAATGGGAGCGGGAGTTGGAAGTGTGTCTGCCGCTGATACGGGGAGCGCCATGCCGCTAAGAAGCGCAACGCTGACGGATAGCATAACTGACTTATTCATTATTATCCTCTATCTACAGTGAGTGAGTAAGACATTAATGTCTTCCCGATAGAGGCTAGTTAAGCCGGCGTGAGTCGTGTAATCGCCATGTCTAGAATGATAGACTTATCAAGCAATCATGAAACAGTTGCTTTTATGTTGCTAAAAAGTTAAATGTTAGTCCGGAGAAATCCCAACAAATTATACATTTATCAATAGTTATTAGCGGCGATATCGGGTGTTTCGAGTGGTAATGTCAATGCAGGGCGTTTGACTTGCTTGGTGACGATATAGGTGTAGTACTGTTTTATGCCTAAGTTGTCAGTCAACCAGTTGTCGATAAGCCGTTGGTAGTAGTCAATATCGGTCACGCCAAGCCGAACGATGTAGTCTATCCCCCCGCCTGTGGCCCAGCACTCTTTTACATCTTCACAGGCTTGCATGGCGCGCTCAAAGCGTTGAAAGCTGTCGACATCGTGCTGACCAAGCGTGATTTCCACTAACACGGTATTTAACTTAACCACCGCATCAGGGTTAATTCGTGCGCCATAACCTTCAATGATCCCTGCTTGCTCAAGGCGTTTGACGCGTTCCCAACAAGGGCTGACCGATAAATTAATCGCTTGGGCAAGGTTAGATTTGGTGATCCTTCCATCTTTCTGGAGGATTTGAAGGATTTTTATATCAAATTTGTCCAACTTCATGGCGCCTCCGCTAAACAGGCTCAGCAATAACGGCAAAGGTATCGCCTATGTAAATACGACCGAGGTGGCGCTTAGCCAGCAAAATGCCATCACGCTCGGCATAGTAAGGGACGGGCTCTGTTCCTGTCCGTTCGATGTTATGTACTTTGCCGATTAAATCGCCACGCTTGATGGGATCGCCGAGGTGTACACAGAATTCAATGATGCCGGCATGTTCACTTTGGACGTAACAATGCTTGTCAGGCAACTCCAGTGCGATGGGAGGCACAGGGGGATGACGATAGTCATCTTGCAATACGCCAGAAAAGACCAAGAAATTATGAATACCACGCTGGGTGATTGCGATTGATTCCGGTGTACTGGTGCCACCGCCGCCTAACTCGGTGGTGACGAAAATCTTGCCTTGTTGCTCTACTGCGGTATCGTACATGCTAGTGGCGTCCATTTCGGTGGTCTGTACTTGATAAGGTGCACCGAACAAGCGCGCGCCCTCTGCACAGGCTTCCGCTTGTTGTAGATTTTCTAAACGGTGAGACGCGGCATAGGGAATAAGATCTAAGGTTTTTCCACCCGAATGAATATCAAGTGCCGTATCACACTGTGGGATCAAATAGCGAGTGAAGTAATCCGCGATCTGCTCGGTGACGCTGCCAGTGGGGGAGCCGGGAAACGCGCGATTCATATTGCCTTGATCCCAAGGTGACGTGCGTGTGCCTGCCATCACGGCCGGCGCGTTCATCATGGGTAAGATAATCACTCTCCCTTTAATATCACTTGGCATCAGTTGATGACAGGTATTGAGCAGCGCGGTGATCCCTTCATATTCATCCCCATGATTACCGCCGGTCAGCAGTGCGGTTTTTCCCTCGCCGTTTTTGATCACGGTAATGGGGATGGTGACACAGCCCCAAGCCGACTGGTCGTGCGAGTGAGGCAGTTTAAGAAAGCCGTGTTGCACGCCATCGGCATGGAAATCGACGGTGGCTTCAATCGCGGTAGGTTCCATAACCTCTCCTTGTGATGTGTCTTGGCATGTTATACGGCTTGTCGCAGTAAAGTTTGATGTTAAATCATTACGTTATCAGTGTAGCCAAAAATACCCACTTGGCTGAATAGAAAAGGGCACAATGGCTGTGCCCTGATTGATTTTATCGATAGATGCCGCTAATGCTTGATAAAAAGCTGACGGGGCAAATCACACAGTGTTTGCGCACCATCTCGGGTGATCACAATGCTCTCTGTGGTTTCCATCCCCCAATCTTTCATCCACAATCCTGGCATAAAGTGGAACGTCATTCCCTCACGCAAAATGGTTTGATCGCTGGGGCGTAAGCTCATGGTGCGCTCTCCCCAGTCGGGTGGGTAGCTCAGCCCAATCGGGTATCCACACCGTGCGCCTTCTCGGTCAAACCCATAGCGCAACAACGCATCATTGAGCGCATTGGCAATGTCGCCACAGGTGTTACCGGGCTTGGCGACGGCGAGTCCAGCTTCAATACCGGCTTGCAAGGCTTCATCTGCACGTAGGAACTCATAGCCAGGTTCGCCCAAGAAAATGGTACGAGAGAGCGGACAATGATAACGCCGATGCACCCCGGCAATTTCAAAAAAGGTGCCTTCACCCCGTTTAAACGGACGATCATCCCATGTGAGATGAGGGGCGGCGGCATCACCACCAGAGGGTAGCATGGGGACGATGGCTGAGTAGTCACCGAAGTGACCGTCATGACCGACCACCGCATGCTTATTGATCTCGGCCACCAGTAGGTGTTTGGGTAAGCCGGGCTCAATCATTTCAAAGGCCACACGATGCATGTTTTCTACAATGCGTGCGGCGGTGTGCATATAGGTCAGTTCTTGATCGGATTTCACCGCGCGACACCAGTTGACCAACCCAGTCGCATCGACCAAGGTTGCCATCGGGAGGTTTTCTTTTAATGATTCAAACGCGGTGGCACTGAAATAATAGTTGTCTTTCTCAACACCAATGCGTCCGCGATCCCAGTAACGCTCAGCGAGTACATAGTTAGACAAGTACTCCATAGGGTGGAGCGGGGGATTCATTACGTAGTGGTCAGGGTAATAGGTGATACATTCAGCATTCATATAAACAGTGCGTAATGCACCGTTAGCGTCTTGAATGCGACCAAACCAAAGAGGGTCGCCTGTCGCGCCGATCACAACACATTGAGGTACATAAAACGACCAGCCATCATAGCCTGTTAACCATGCCATGTTAGAAGGGTCATGGACCAACAAGGTATCGATCTCATGCTCTTCCATCGCATAGCGAACCTTCGCTAAACGGGCGCTGTATTCTTCGTATGAAAACTTCAATACAACGTCGCTCATACGCATGACTCCTGTCCAATACCACGACTGTGGCGCTACTAAAACGTACTACTGACCGGTAATCGAACTTGGATCAAAGGCGATTACCGGTACAGAAAGGTGCCGTTTTTCGGTCTTGTTATCGAACAAACGGAGGAGGCTCGCTTGTGTGCACAGCTGTACATCTATGATTTTCATTGTCTAACTTATCGACAATGGCGCACTACTCTCTACAGCAGGATAAGATTTTGTTTCGCCTCTAGTTAAGAGTTACACCATAGAGTGAAATATCGTCAAGTTTTGTTGGAAACAATTTTGTCACTAATGTGACAACTGTTATTAACAGTGCAAACGCGGAGGGAGAGAAAATAACGAAAAGCGGGTATGGCCATAAGGTGGAAGCCGGCCCAGCGCCTTTTCAAAGCACTGAACCAGTCTTAGGCAGCAGATTGCACTAAT
Organism: Salinivibrio sp. PR5; assembly: GCF_001996085.1. NCBI lineage: Bacteria > Pseudomonadati > Pseudomonadota > Gammaproteobacteria > Vibrionales > Vibrionaceae > Salinivibrio > Salinivibrio sp. PR5. The sequence continues at coordinate 38,643 of NZ_MUFK01000018.1, read as the reverse complement.
AGCACCCAACCTGCTGATTGGGTGCTTAAAATGGTGCTTATTGTTTTTTCAGCACGTACATGTCGGCTAAATCGCCGTCGATACGCTCACCGTTCATATCGAGCATGATGATTTGGTTCTCTGCAACAAAGAACTGATTGGGCGTGTCGGTTAGACCTTGGAGGGTGACGATGGTACCCATGTCGCCCCAAGTGAAGGTCCCTTCCTCTTTTAATGCCTCACCTTCTTTACCTAGATAGGTTTTGGTCAGTACATAGGTGTTATCGTCATTCAGCGTCAGGCTGGTTTCGATGCCTTCACAATCTGCACAGGGGACGACACCTTGATACGTGCCATTCCAATCCAGTGACAGTTTTGCATTGTGGTGATCAACCATCTCGTTGACAGCATCGCCTGCTGCATCAACTGCATTCTCGGCGCTATCCATCGCTTGCTCTGCGCCAGCTTGAACATTTTCTACCGCATTTTCAACTTGCGTCTCGGTTGCAGGTTTGTCATTGGCCTGTTGCTCACAGCCCACTAAAACAGCAACAAGAGCGAGTGGTGCTAGTACAAATGCTTTTTTCATGGTGACCTCTTTTGCATGTTCGATACATGATTACTTTAAACGTGATGAGGGCGTTGCCCTTAATGGATGTACTCATTGTAGCGGCAGACAGGAGGGTGGTGTCATTGTTAAGCTAGGCTTAAGTCAATGTTATTCGATGAAAGTAAAGAAACCGTCAACTGATCAAAACTGGGATTTACTTCGTTAGTAACAAGGTTGCCGAATAGCAAAGCGGTCAATGAACGCGTCAAACAACAAGGAGCGATGATGCAACAACACAAAATTTTGATGGTGCTGACATCTCACGATGCCATGGGCGAGACGGGACACAAGACAGGCTTTTGGCTTGAAGAGTTCACCACCCCTTACTACGCGTTTAAAGATGCAGGGGCAACCGTTGTGGTCGCGAGCCCTAAAGGCGGAACGGCGCCGATTGACCCAAACAGCGAAGCGGAAGATGCGCAATCAGACTCCACTCGACGCTTTGATGGCGATGCGGAGCTGCAAGATATGATTAATAACACCGTTAAGCTGAGCGATGTGAATGCGTACGAGTACGACGCGATTTTCTATCCCGGTGGGCACGGTCCATTGTGGGACTTAGCGGAAGATTCGACCTCCCGTCAGCTGATTGAGACTTTCTACTATCACGGCAAACCCGTTGGTGCGGTATGCCATGGCCCGGCCGTGTTCCGCCATACACGTTCAGATCGTGACGAGCCACTGGTGAAAGGCAAACGGGTTACTGGTTTTACCAATAGCGAAGAAGCTGCCGTTGGCTTAACCGAGGTAGTCCCCTTTTTAGTCGAAGATATGCTCAAAGAAAACGGCGGTCTTTATGAGAAAGCGGATGACTTTACCTCGTATGTGGTTACTGATGGCAACTTAGTGACAGGGCAAAATCCGGTGTCGTCTGAAGCGTGCGTCAATGCGGTGTTGGCGTTGCTGAAATAAAATACATAGACTAATTGGTTGAAAAGGCGCGTATAACGCGCCTTTTTTAACAAAACAAAAACATAATGTATAACTATCAAGGCTGGCTGTATGACTAAATTAGTTTATAACTTTTTGTTTTTATTGATAAAAATTGAGTTATTTTTTGGGTAGAAATAATGAATTAGGACTATTTTTATAGGGTGTAAAGATAAAGCACTCTTTTGTTAGATATAAATTTAATTATTCTTCAAAAAGATGAGAAAAAATAAGAAACGTTAGTGGGCGGATATTTATTTAATAGTTTCAAAAGAGGGGGATGATAAGCTTCTTTTGAAATTATCAAGGAGAGCCCAAATGATACGTGCATTAGCAATATTCTTGTTTCTATTTAGCACTCAAGCGATGGCGGTAAATGTATTACTTGTCCATAGCTATCATAAAGAAAATGAGTGGGATAACAGCTTTGCTGCTGTGATACAAAATCAACTAGATAGTAAAGCGAATCTTTACCAATTTGAGCTTGATACCAAACGTATCGACGAGGGTCTGTACGCTCAGCAAGCCCAGAAAGCACTCGAATTTTATCATGAAGTGAAGCCGCTCATTGTCATTTTAAGTGATGACAATGCATTTGATTATATGATGCCATTGCTTCAAGACCAAGACATATCAATTGTTTTTATGGGAGTGAATAAAAACCCACGAAAAGCACTCTCGGATCATACGGGCTTAGCAAGAGTGACTGGTGTATTAGAACGCCCGCTTCTGGTTAGAAATATAATTGAGATGTCTCATGTGATTGGTAAAGAGCCTTTCTTAGTTAAAGTGATGTTGGATGGAGGGGCGACCGCTAAGATTATTGAAAAAGACTTAAGAGAGTCTTGCAAGCATTTTCATGGGAAGATTATATTAGACATTGTTCATCACGATACATTTTCAGGTTGGAAGGAAGAAGTTTTATCTTCAAGCAGCTATGATGCGATCTTTTTAGGACTCTACCAAAGGGTTAAAGATAACAATCAGCCCGTTTCCGAAAAAGAAGTGATGCAATGGACGAATCTAAATGCTCCTAAACCTCTGTTTGGATTTTGGGACTTTACCGTCGGAAAGGGGCGAGCTGCGGGTGGTTTGGTGGTCTCTGGTCCAGAGCAAGGGATGCGAGCAGTTAGCTATGTTAATCGTATCATTGCTGGCGAGTCAGCGCTCTACTTACCGTTAGTGTATGGCGGACAGGGTAAACACGTTTGTAGCCTGTCTGAGTTTGCTCGTTGGGGAATGAAGGTACCTGAGCATTGCCAATTGGGTGAGTAGCATAGACTAATCTTGTCCGCGAAAAATCAATAAGGTGGTGAGAATTGGTACGCGATTAACTAGGATGATAAAAGTGTTTATCCGTTAATGGCTCACCACCTAACATGAAAATACTCATCATTGAAGATGACCACGACCTCAGCTTAGCGATTTCAGAATACTTAGAGCTGCATAATATCGACTGTGATTTTGCTTATAACGGCGAAACGGGGATCCAGCTTGCCAGCCAGCAGACGTTTGATTGTGTGATACTCGATAATATGCTGCCTAACGTTCAGGGTATGGCGGTTTGTCGCGAGCTGCGTGAGCAGGGTATCGATACCCCGGTGTTAATGCTGACCGCGTGCGGCGCGGACGCCGACCAGCTTGAGGGTTTTCGCGCCGGCGTGGATGATTATGTGGTCAAACCTTGCACCATGCCCTTGTTACTCGCACGTTTACAGGCCTTGCATCGGCGTCATCAACCGGTGCGAGAGTGTATTACCATCGCTGATCTGACGATTTATCCCAAAGAGCATATCGCGTCGCGCGGTGATACGCCGCTTAAGTTGACCCCTACCGGTTGGAACATTCTGTTGCTACTCGCGCGCCGCTCACCCACTGTGGTGTCCAAAAGCGATATTGAGGAGGCGATTTGGGCCAGCGATGATGTGCGCCAAGGAACCATTAACGTGCACCTTCACCATTTGCGTAAAGTGGTTGATAAGCCCTTTGCTAAAACGCTGATCCACACCCATGTCGGTATTGGTTTGTCCCTTTCTGAGGCCGCGCCGGTATGAGCCAAAGCCCTGTTCGAAGCCTTGCGGCACAATCGCGTCGCCAGCTTTTGTTGATGGCGGTGGCGATCTTTATCGGGTTGTTGGCACTTGTCACCGTGTTTAGCTTTTATCAAATCAGTCAGGCAGGCAAAAACTACATGCGGCTCGATGCTATCAAGCTAGAGCAGAAGCTGGCCGCCGATCCTAACTATCCATTACCCCAAAGTGACACTGTCAGTGCGTATCGAGATTGGCAGGCTATCCCGACATCGGTGCGTGATTTATTCTCTTCAGAGCCGATACAACCGGATGATCCAATTGAAATTCAGCGCATCAATGACAGTGGAACGCGTGAGTATGGCTACTTGTTGTACTCCGATCAGCACCTATCCCAAGGCCTGTACTTGGTCGAGTTTGAAGCGGCAGAAAAAATCGAAGCATTAGCTGCCATGATTGTCGAGCATTCTTTGGCCGATGCCAGTGTGTTAATTGCCGCTTTTATGCTGGTGCTTGTCACCGTGATTGGGCTTTTGTTTAACAATGCATTGAAGCCACTCAAAGAGTTGGTGGCATGGTCGGCGCGGGTAAAAACACACCCTGATCAAGCTATCGATGTGCGCTTTTCGGTACGTGAGGTTAACCAAATCGCCGACCACTTGATGGCCTCGCTGCAACAGGTTCGTGAACATAACCAACGGGAGCAACAGTTTTTAAAGCATGCCAGCCATGAACTGCGTACGCCGTTGGCGATTATGCAAGCATCCTTGGATACTTTGTCACTGCGCATCGATGACAAGGATGCCAGTTATCCGGCCTTGCAGCGCGCCTCGCGTGCCAACGCCAATATGATGGCACTGTCTGAATCACTGCTTTGGTTGGCACGGCAACATCCAGATAAGGTTCGCCAATCAAAGGTCGACCTTGGCTCTCTCTGCGCAACCTTGGTGGATGAGTTGGCGTATCTTGCAGCGCATAAGCCAGTGACTGTCCATATCGATAATCACAGTGATCCTCTTTCTATTGAGAGGGAATTGTTTCGTATTGCGAGTACGAACCTGATTCGCAATGCGCTCACCTACAGTGCGCCCGGCGCGATTGAGATTAAGATCACCAACGGGCAGTTTTCGATTGCCAACCCTATTGATTCAGACGTGGATGAGAATCAGATCGGATTTGGTCTAGGCCTGCAGCTTGTTGAGCGCATTGCCGGACAGCTCAACTGGCATTTTGAATTTCAGTGCGACGCTCAGATGGCGAGGGCGGTTATCAATTGGGAAGCCGCGCACAAAATGACGGGAGAGTCTTAAGGTTTTCTTAATACCGGTTGTTTCAAGATAAGGGCGAACTCTCAGTTACTATTTCGCCATTATGGAGAATCGCCGGTGAAGCCATTTGTCACACTTATCTGTTTCGTTTTGACCTCGGTGCCCTTGTCCGGGCATGCGCAAACCGACAGTATGTTCGCGGATAATTATCTGACCGTCGGCCTGGTCGGCTATACCGAGCCGTCGATATATCTCGGTGGTGAAGATGACCAAGACATTGAGCTGGTGGTTGAGGCGCAATGGGAGGGGATTTTTTATCGCAACGATACCCTAGGTGTGTATCTCGCCGAGGGCGACAGCTGGTATGTGTCGGCGGGCGTGGGCGACGATGTGTTTGGCGATCACGCCCGCGGTGACAGCAAAACCCTCAAAGATATGAAAAGTCTCGATACGGTGTATACCGCTAATCTAACCACCGGCTGGATAACGTCGGTGGGCTATTTTGAGCTCGGCTACCATCATGATATCTCGGATAATCATAACAGTGGCGCGGTGGTGGGCCGCTATGGCGCGCCGATGGAACAAGGCCCGTGGGTACTTGATCCTCAAGTGTCACTGACTTGTGTGGGTCGCGCGGTGAGTCGTTATTATGTCGGTGTGTCAGCCCAAGACGCCAAAGCTGGCCGACCTACTTATCAACCTGATCAAACTTGCAAATTCCAATCCGACCTCAATCTCTATTACAGGCTTGGCCGCGCGCATCATCTGTTGTTGGGGGTGAGCTATCGCCACTATGGCGATGAAGTGTCAGACAGCCCGATTGTTGATAGAGACGATTTGTGGTCGTTCAATACCGGCTATTTATACACCTTTTAGTGATAATGGGGTGGAAGGAGAAAGGGTATGAAGTGGCTAAAGCGAGGTTTGATAGCGCTGGTGCTGATAGGCACGTTTTTGGTCATAGTCATGGATGACCCAAACGCGGGGCTGACGCGTCAATCCATTCACTTTAACGCCGGCGATAATCAGCTCGCAGGTGAATTAATTTTACCTTTAGGTTCTGAGATCCCGAATCAGTGTGTGGTGTTTGTGCATGGCTCTGGTGACGTGCCGACCGATGCGTTTGGTTATTACCTCCCACTCTGGCGAGTGTTAGCGGCGAATGGGTGGTGTGCGTTGTCTTGGAATAAGCCGGGAGTGGGTGAGTCGAGCGGGGATTGGCGGTCACAATCGATGCAAGATCGGGCCGATGAAGTCGCGGCGGCGATTCGCTATTTGCGCCAAACCTTGGGGCTAAAGGATGGCAAACTGGGGTTGATGGGCTTTAGCCAAGCCGGTTGGGTGATCCCGAAGGTGGCACACCAAGCCGAAAACATCGATTTTCTGATCAGTGTCGGTGGAGCAGTCAACTGGATGGCGCAATCCGAGTATTCTGGACGTCAACGGCGATTAGCCGCCGGATACAGTGAATCCGCTATTGAGGAAGAGCAAGCTGCCGAGGCGACAGTGGATGCCTTGATCCAATCCGGCGCGTCGTATCAACAGTACCTAAACCACGTAAAACAGGATGACAACGCCCCCATGAGCGAAGCTTTTTGGCAATTTGTACAACGTAATTGGGCCTCGGATGTGACTGCTGATTTAATCGATCTCGACGTGCCCACGTTAGCGTTGTTTGGTGCGCGGGATGCTTATGTCGACTCAGATAAAACCGCTTCTACGTATCACCAGCTGCTCGCTAACGCGCCGCTGCCGTTTTATCACGTGCGTGTGTTTGAAAATGCCGACCACAGCCTACTGCGCACCGATAATATCGCCAACGCGCACAGTGAGCGTCACCGTTGGTTAACGCTGGCCCGGATTTGGTGGCAAGGGGAGGCAGCGTTTGCAGATGGCGTGATGCCATGCTTAACGTCTTGGCTAGCGCAGTTTAAGAGCGGGCGGCCAACACAGCCTAATATCTGCGCGCCTGAGCAGCCAAGCGATGTAAAGCCAGTACTAAACGCGGATACGACGCAGGGGTAACGTTTCAATTTGCGGTGAATTGGGGTTTAATGCAGGCATTGACGCTAACGCTAAGAGAACCAGCATGCAAATATGGGTAGACGCGGACGCTTGTCCGGTCGCGATGCGCGAGATGATAGTGCGCGCGGCACACCGAACGCACATTCAAGCCACCTTTATTGCCAACCAGTTTATTCGCTTGCCACCGTCGCCTTACGCCAGTTCACGTCAGGTCGAGAAGGGCTTTGATGTGGCGGACAACCAAATTGTTGCCGAGGCAGAGGCGGGCGATTTGGTGATCACCCAAGACATTCCGCTGGCGGATGAAGTGATTGAAAAGGGCGTGACGGTGATTAACACCCGCGGCGAATTGCTGACCAAAGAAAACATCCGCGCCCGGCTTAATATCCGTGATTTTATGGAAACCATGCGCAGTAGCGGTGTGCACACAGGTGGGCCTGCTCCGCTTGGTCCGCAGCAAAAACAAGCTTTTGCCAACCAGCTTGATAAATGGCTGGTTAAAGCCCAGCGTTATCATGCTGCGCGAGCAAAATCGTCTGATTAAACCTACGAGCTTATCCTCTCATCACTCAATTTTTTCTGCTGACTAAATAGCAACCGGTGCCCACTCGCGATTGGCGAAGTGGGCAATCAGCGCATCCAGCAGCGCACGCACCGCTGGTGGCTGGTTGCGACGCGACGGATACAAGGCGTAGATATCCATTGCCTTGGGTTGCCAATCGGGGAGCACGACCTCCAACTGACCTCGCGCAATGGCACTATGAGCCAGATACACCGGCTGCATGCTCACGCCCATGCCCTGAATGGCAGCACTGAGTAAGGTGGTCGCCTCGTTAGCTGAGAGCTTACCTTGCACTTCAACCGCGGCGTGTTCCTCGCCTTTGTCTAAATGCCAAATCGGTCGATCAAACTGCTTGTAACTGAGACAGCTATGCGCGGTGAGATCTTCCGGGGAGCGGATCGGTGCATGGGCCGCCAAATAATCCGGTGCCGCGACTAAGACGGAATCACACGCGGCGATCGGACGACCAATAAGAGAAGGGTCGGGGTTGGATGCAATGCGGATGGCTATATCAATCCGTTCCGCAATCAAATCGACCGCCTTATCTTGCACTTCAATATCTACATCGACCCCGGGGTGAGAGTCCATAAAGGGCTTTACCGCGGGGATCAGTTGCGCAAAACCAAACGACATACTGGTGGCCACCCGCACTTTTCCGGTCAAGCCCGCGTCTTGTTGCCATTGCTGTGTCAGGGCATTGGCTTGCTCAACCCATTGCTCCAGTTGCGGCAAGCTTTGCTCGCCGGCGGAAGTTAATGAAACCTTACGCGTGGTGCGTTGTAATAAGCGCACGCCCAACCAGTCTTCCAGCGCTTCGACATGGCGAGTCACCATGGGGCGCGACATCTCCAGACGCTCGGCAGTGGCGGTAAAACTTTGCGTTAGGGCGACATCCACCATGACTCTTGCCGCAGTAAGTTTATCCATGAGTGTGCTCCGAGGTTGGCTATAAACAATATCGATCGTGTGATGCATGGCGACGACGTATCAATATGATCGAAATATGAAACAATGATGCAAATTATTAGCTATATATCCGAACAAGTCGAGCCCGTAAACTGCACAGCATCTCAACACCGAATGCAAACAACGGAGCACGACGATGAAATTGATAAAAACCCTAGCCGCCTCTTTATTACTGACTGGCAGCGCAATGGCAGCCAATAATGCTGAACCCTTGAACTTGGACGTATATAACGCGGATGGTAACAGCTTCCACGTAAACTCAACCTTGGTGTATGGCGAAACCGAAGCCATGGTGGTTGACACGGGCTTTACTAAAGCAGACGCGCTACGTATTGCCGCTAAAGTGCTGGACTCTGGGAAAGCGCTGACCACTATCTTTATTAGCCAAGCAGACCCAGATTACTATTTTGGCGCGGAAGTGCTGCACGGCATGTTCCCTGACGCAAAAGTGATCACCACACCGGCAGTGCGCGCCACCATTGCAGAAAAACTGGATGGAAAAATGGCATTTTGGGCACCAAAAATGGGTGACAATGCCCCGCAAAACCCTGTAGTCCCTGCTGCTTATACCCGTTCATCATTGACACTGGACGGTCGTAAAATTGAAATTCGCGGCGCGAAAGGCGAGTTGGCGCATCGTCCGTATCTTTGGATCCCAGCCAACAAGGCGATCCTGGGTAACGTCGCCGTGTATGGCAATGTACACCTTTGGATGGCAGACGCACAATCTGATCAAGCACGTGAAGGTTGGGCTGCACAATTAGAAGAAATGGCAGCACTAAAGCCTAAAGTCGTGATCCCAGGACACATGACCGCGGGCACGGCACTGAACGCTGACACCATTACTTTTGCCCAGCAGTATTTGCAAGACTTTGCCGAGGCGAAAGCAAACAGCAAAGACAGTGCTGAGCTGATTAAAACCATGCAAGCGAAATATCCGAAAGCGGGTTTGCCGATGGCTTTGGAAATTGGTGCCAAAGTACATATGGGAGAGATGGAATGGTAAACGTCCACTATATTTTTGACCCAATGTGTGGCTGGTGCTTTGGCGCTGCCACCTTGATTGAAAGCTTGAGCAACACCCCTGAGATTAACTTGCAGCTTCATCCAGGTGGCATGCGTGAGCGTGCGCCGATTGAAGACAGCTTTCGTCAACACATCTTGGCGGCAGATCAGACCATTGCCGATCAAACCGGACAGACATTTGGTCAAGCCTATCTAGACCGCGTGGCAAGCGACCAGCCAGTAATTTTGGACTCCTTTATTACCGCGCAAGCCATCCTCGCAGCTCAGCAGCTTGATGGTCAGGGTGCAGAGATGCTGAAACGCATCCAGTGTGGCCATTATCAGCAAGGTCGCTCCGTCTATGAAGCTGACACGCTCGCAGAGCTTGCCAGTGAGATGGGGATAGAGGCAGGGGCTTGGCAACAGGCGATGAATCGCGCCGAAAATGATGTGATGCCTGCGGTGAATCAAACCCGTCAATTGATGGCAGCGCATGGCTTACGCGGTTTTCCATCCATGCTGGTGGAGCAAAACGGTCAATGGCAAGCCATCACAGTGAGCCAATACTATCGCCGCCCAGATGCATGGCAGGCGCTCTGGCAAACACTGACTCAGGCATAAAGCAAACAAAACCGGCGAGCATGAAGCTCGCCGTTTTTTGTCACGATCATTGTTTGTACATTATCACTTGGGTGCAGTCTGCGGTACCGGCTTTTTAGGCTCAAAGCCTTCGATAATGTGACGTTCAAGTGGGTGCCCGAGACGTGCTTCAATCATGCGCAAGTTTTTGGTGTTATCTTTTGAGACCAATGAAATCGCTTCGCCTTGAGCACTTGCGCGACCGGTACGGCCAATTCGGTGGACGTACTCGTCGGCCGGGAAGGGCAGATCGTAATTGACCACGCGCTCAAGCGACTCAATATCAATGCCACGCGCGGCGACGCCGGTGGCAATTAAAAATTGGATGTCACCGTTTTTAAAGTCTTCCAGCAATTGGGTCCGCACGGCTTGGTTGCGTCCACTGTGAAAGGCCTCCGCAGCAATGCCCCGTTTTTCCAACTGGGTGGCGAGTTTGGCGGCGCCGTGTTTGGTTTCGATAAAAATCAACGCTTGCGTCCAGCCATTCTCTTTAATTAAATGGCTAAGTAGTGCGGATTTCTTATCTTTATCGACTGGAATACACCATTGAGTAATGTTGTCTTTCGAGGCATCTCGTGCGGCAATGCTGATTTCTTTGCCTTCATCGCCAATGGTCGCTTTGGCTAGATCGCGCACTTTATTAGATAGCGTGGCCGAAAACAGTAAGCACTGCGTGCTTGCCGGCAATCGGTCTAGAATATGTTGAATCGCATCAATAAAGCCCATATCCAGCATACGATCCGCTTCGTCGAGAACCAGCACTTCCACTTCATCTAAATAGACGGCACGTTGGCTGAGTAAATCCCGTAGACGTCCCGGGGTGGCGACCAAAATATCGACGCCGTCGATCAAGGCTTGCTTTTGTGCCTGCTCGTCCATGCCGCCAACCATCGCCAAGGTCTTTAGCTCAGTAAACTGGCTGTCTTGACGTGCGCTCTCAGCCACTTGCAGGGCGAGTTCACGAGTGGGAGCGATGACGAGAGCGCGCGCGCGCTTTTTACGTCCTGCTTCACCGGCAGATAATTTATCGATGATAGGCCAGATAAAACTCGAGGTTTTTCCGGTGCCCGTTTGTGCCGCGGCAATCAGATCATGCCCTTGTTGGATGATTGGAATCGCTTTGGCTTGAATAGATGTTGGCGTGGTAAAGCCTCGTTGGGCTATGGCTTGGCAAAGTGGGTCACTTAAACCCAGTTTTTTAAATGGCATGGCAAACTCAACAAACAATGAACGCGCGTCCACCCTAAAAAGGGTGAATACGCTGAATGGCGTGGAGTCTAGCACGAACCCCACATCCACACGACGTAAAATCTGTTGGTGTCCTAGGTAAGGTTTGTTCTAGGCCGCGTACTTTCTCAGCTCATGCGGGTAAATACGCATGCCGTTTAATGTATTCTCATACACAGCTTGCTCTCTAAGGTAAGACCACGCATGAGGCTCTGTCCCTGTTTGCGCCGCTAACCGGTCGATAACAGCATCAATGTGTCGGCCTGCATAGTCTTTATGAGGAGTAAATAGATCCTTAATCGCTGATAACATAACACGCTCCTTATGTGTAACTAAATTACATGCTGGTATGTTTAGAGCGTAGCTCGCGTTTTATTTGTGATCAATATTAAATTTTAAATCTATCCAAAATAGTATTGTTGTAATTATTTTTCATTTTTGCGGTATTCTCTGTGGTCTCGGTAGTTAAATATCATACGCCAAGCTATCTTTGGCCAAAAATGGCCAATTAAGGCGGTGCGGCTCGGTGTCTGTGCCGTTGAAAAAGTATCCGCGGTGCGGCATCGCATACACGGTATCGCCCTTTTGATACGCTGCGGCTTGCCACGCATGATGGGTCAAGGTGGCCTCCCACAGTTGTTCACTCTCCCAGCTTTGTGGAGCGAGTGAAACCCGCACCTCGGCACCGACTGGATTGATAGAGACCACACGCATGGGCAGCGAGAGTTGGCTATTGGGTTTATCGGCCAGGGTTAACTCATGGCTGCGCACATACAAACTGCCTGACTGTTGGGTGTGCGTGTTTAGTGTGGGTTGAATAAAGGCATTGCCGTTTTGCCAGACGCCTTGTTGATAGGCGCCGGAAAAAACGTTCACGTTTCCTAAAAAATCAAACACAAAGCGACTTTTCGGCGCGGCATAAAGGTCGACCGGACTGTCGACTTGTTCAATTTGCCCATTACTCATCACCACCACGCGATCCGATAGCTCCAGTGCTTCGTCTTGGTCGTGAGTGACAAACACACTGGTAAAAGCCATTTCATCGTGCAGTCGGCGTAACCATTGACGCAGCTCTTTGCGCACTTGTGCATCTAACGCACCGAACGGTTCGTCGAGCAATAAGATCTCCGGCTGGGTCGCTAACGCTCGCGCCAGCGCGATACGTTGCTTTTGCCCGCCTGATAATTGTTCGGGATACCGCTGGCCCAGGTGGCCTAACTGCACGACCTCAAGCAGTTGGTTCACCCGTTGCGTAATCGTGGCTGGGGAGGGGCGCTCGCGACGTGGCATCACTTGTAAGCCAAAGGCGATGTTCTCTGCCACCGTCATGTGTTTAAACAAGGCGTAGTTTTGAAAAACAAACCCGACACGGCGATCCCGCACATGGACGCGGGTGACATCGCGCTCGCCAAATAGGATCTGGCCGCTGTTACTGCTTTCTAATCCGGCAATAATGCGCAATAACGTGGTTTTACCGGAGCCTGAGGGCCCAAGCAGTCCCATCATCTCGCCTTGCTCTATGGTAAGTGATAACGGCGATAACGCTTGGAACTGGCCAAAGTGTTTAGTGATGTTGTTCAGTTGAATACGCATGGCTTACGGCTCACTTTGGTTCGTTTGTAAGGTTAAGCGGGCAGGCGTTGACGCACTGCTTTCATCCATCGGCGCGGTACTGGCGTGCACACGATACTGACGCCATTCCACCAAGGCTTTCAATGCCAAGGTAGCGAGTGCCATAAAGGCAAGTAATGACGCACAGGCGAACGCCGCTTGGGTTTGGTAGTCCTCATAGAGCAGCTGTACCTGCAAAGGCAGGGTATTGGTTTGACCGCGAATGCTGCCTGACACCACAGCGACCGCACCAAACTCGCCGATGGCACGGGCATTAGTCAAAATGACCCCGTAGATGAGGGCCCACTTAATATTGGGCAAGGTGACGCGGCGAAAAAGCTGCCACCATGATGCGCCTAACACCACCGCCGCTTCTTCCTCGGCTTGCCCTTGCTGTTGCATGAGCGGGATCAGCTCGCGGGCGACAAAAGGGCAGGTAACAAAAATAGTGACCAACACAATGCCGGGTAGGGCAAACATTACTTGAAGATCATGCTCAAATAGCCACGCACCTAGCCAGCCGTTACTGCCATAAAGCAGCAAATAGAGTAAGCCTGCGACCACGGGCGACACGGCAAACGGGATATCAATCAAGGTGGTGATCAGTTTTCGCCCCGGAAATTGGAAGCGGGTAACGGCCCATGCCAACATCACACCAAATACGAGGTTGATGGGCACCGTAAGAACGGCCACCAACAATGTAAGGCCAATCGCGTGGCGGGTATCCGGTGCGAGTAAATGCTGAAAATAACTTGTGATGCCATCGGCGAAGGCAATAGAAAAGATGCTTACCAGTGGCACAACCAACACCAGCGCCACGAGCAGCAGCATAAGCGCGATTAAACTGCGCCTGATCCATGGGGTATCACCGATTCTCACCGAGTTTGTGCTCATAAAGTGTCCTTACCGCCCGTGAATACGTTTTAGATAACGGCCTTGCCAAAGGTTAATGGCAAACAATAACGACAGCGATGCCATCAAGATCACCGAGGCAATGGCACTCGCCGCTGGGAAATCAAACTCTTGCAAGCGAACAAAGATCATCAGCGACGTGATCTCGCTGACGTAGGGCATATTGCCAGCAATAAAAATCACCGCGCCGAACTCGCCCAAGCTGCGGGTAAACGATAAGGCCACACCGACTAACAACGCTGGCTTGATGGTCGGCAGAATAATCCGCCAAAATACCGCAACGTCGCTCGCCCCGAGCACAGTACCGGCCTCTTCTTCCTCTTGAGAAATTTCCTCCAACACGGGTTGGACGGTACGCACCACAAACGGCAAGCTGGTAAACATCATGGCAATCACGATCCCAAGCGGCGTGTAAGCAACTTGAATACCGGCGTTGGCAAGCACACTGCCTATCCAGCCGTTATCGGCGTACAGGGTGGCGAGCGTGACACCGGCAACGGCGGTGGGCAGGGCAAACGGCAAATCAACCAGCGCATCGACCAAGCGTTTGCCCGCAAAATCGTATCGCACCAGCACCCACGCAAAGAGCAAGCCAATCACACCATTTAGTAGTGAGGCAATCAGCGCCGCACCGGCTGTGACTTTATAACTGGCAACAATGCGTGGGTCAGTGATGGCAAACCAGTATTCTTGCCAACTCATTTGGCTGGTTTGCATGATAAGGCCGCTGGCCGGTAACAGCAGGATTAAGCTGATGAACAGCAAAGACACGCCCAAACTGATGCCAAACCCGGGCAGCACGCGCTGCTGACGTGCTGCCCAAGGTGTGGATTGGCGTTGATACGATAGCGATGGCATAGCGTCTCAATACCTAGAAAGAATTAACGGCGTTGCAGTTGGTCGAGTTTTCCGCCACCGGCAAAGTGCGTTTTCATGGCCTGCTCCCAACTCCCTGCGATGGCTTCTACGGTCAGCAGTTCGACTTCAGGGAAACGATCGGCATTGTCTTTGACCACGTCAGGGTGATGGACGCGGTAGTTAAAATCGGCCAGTAAGCGTTGTGCTTTTTCGCTGTAAAGGTAAGACAAATACTCGGTTGCCAACTCAGTGGTGCCGTTGCGTTTGGCGTTACGCTCAACCACGGCGACGGGGAACTCAGCTAAAATCGAGGTTTTAGGCACCACAATATCGTATTTATCACTGCCATATTGCTGGCGGATATTGTTGACTTCTGATTCAAAGGTGACCAGCACATCGCCAATGCCACGTTCAACAAATGAGGTGGTTGCGCCGCGGCCGCCGGTATCAAACACCGCCACATTGGCGAGAAGCTGTTTCAAAAATTGGTCTTGCTGCTCGGTGTTATCTTTGCCGAATGCCTTTTGTGCATAACCGAGTGCGGCAAGGTAGGTATAACGGGCGTTACCAGAGGTTTTTGGGTTGGGGAAGACAGAGGCAACGTCGTCCTTGGCTAAATCATCCCAATTTTCAATGTTCTTTGGGTTGCCCTTGCGCACCAAAAACGCGGTGGTGGAGTAGTACGGCGAGCTACTGTTGGGGAAATTCTCTTTCCAGTTTTTATCGATCAACTTGCCGCGATCGTACAATACCTGCACATCCGTGACTTGGTTGAAGGTGACCACATCCGCTTGCAGCCCTTGCATGATGGCGCGCGCCTGCGCTGAGGAGCCACCGTGCGATTGCTTAATGGTCACCGACTCTCCGGTTTTTTCTTGCCAGTGCGCTGCAAACAGCGGATTGTAATCAGCAAAAAGCTCACGTGCGATATCGTAAGATGAATTCAAGAGGGTTTGCTCGGCGGCAGATACCGGCGCCGCGCTGGTGGCAAGCAAGGCCGAAAGAGCCAGAGTTTTGAATACCTTCATTGTTAAATCCTTGATGGCCGTTTGTTGCTGTTATCAGCAAAGAAAGTTGGGATAGGTCACAGAATAAAAGCAATTGAAGGGAATAAAAAACAGTTTAAATATAACCATTTTGTATATGTTAGTGAAAAAATGTCTGCGTGTCGTATCAAGCCTCCTTGTAGGATGTGGCGATAGACAGTGTCTTACGCGGTGTTGAGAGCATCCATCAGGCAGGCAATTCATGAAACATGAAGAGGTAAACAACGTGGCTGATTTCCCCACCCTTGAAGACTATGTGGGTCAGACCCCTTTGGTGCGCTTGCAGCGGTTAGCCGCAGAGACAGGCAGCACTGTTTTAGTCAAACTCGAGGGCAATAATCCGGCCGGTTCGGTGAAAGATAGACCCGCACTCAATATGATCGTGCAGGCAGAAGCGCGGGGTGATATCGAACCCGGCGATACCTTGATTGAAGCGACCAGTGGCAACACAGGGATCGCGTTGGCGATGGCGGCGGCGATTAAAGGTTATCGACTGATTTTAATCATGCCTGAAAACGCCACACAGGAGCGCAAAGATGCCATGCGAGCCTATGGCAGTGAGTTGATCCTCGTCTCTCAAGCGGCGGGGATGGAGGGCGCTCGCGATTTAGCTTTATCCATGCAAGCACAGGGCAAGGGCAAAGTGTTAGATCAGTTCAATAACCCGGATAACTGGCGGGCGCATTTAACGGGTACGGGGCCAGAAATTTGGCAACAAAGCCAGCAACAAATCACCCACTTTATCGCCAGCATGGGCACCACAGGTACCATTGTGGGAACCTCAAAGTATCTAAAAACGCAAAATTCCGCGATTAAAACCATTGGTTTACAACCGACAGAGGGGAGCGCGATTCCTGGTATTCGCCGCTGGCCAGCTGAATATCTCCCCGGCATTTATACCGACGAGCACATTGATGCAGTGATGGATATTTCCGAGCAAGATGCGAAAGAGACCGCGCGCGCCCTCGCCAGAGAAGAAGGTATTTGTGCGGGGGTTAGCTCGGGTGGTGCCGTGTTTGCTGCCCTGCAAGTCGCCAAAGCCGAACCCGGCTCTGTAGTGGTGGCTATTATTTGCGATCGCGGCGATCGTTATTTGTCGTCTGGGTTGTTTTCGTAGAACACCTTCCCGCCAGCATAAAAAAGGTGACCCATGTGGGGTCACCCAGTTGAATTTGAACACAGTGTTCGCACTACGCTGTGGCGAATTTGTAGGTGCGATAGCCACCAATCAAGTTGCGGGCTTTAAAGCCATGATTGACCAGTTGGCGATAGGCGACATTGCCTCTGAGTCCGACTTGGCAGTACACCACAATTTCTTTGTCTTTTGGCAGCTCATTAATGCGTCCGCGCAGCTCGTCGACCGGAATATGCACATCGCCTTCAATGTACTGGCCGTTTTCGCGCTCGGGCGCATTGCGCACATCGAGTAGCACTTGAGCGTCGGTGAGGTTGTCTACCTCATCAAAGTGGATCGGCGTCGCGTCACCTTTAAGAATATTGGTGGCCACAAAGGCTGCTTGGTTAATCACATCTTTGGCACTGCCATACGGCGGCGCATAAGTGAGCTCGAGATGTTGTAGCTGCTCAACGGTCATGCCAGCACGTTGTGCCACGGCCATGACATCAATGCGCTTATCAATGCCGTCTTTACCCACCGCTTGTGCGCCTAAAATCGCGCCGGTATCCGGGGCAAACAGCAGCTTAAATGAGACGATTTCCGCACCGGGATAATAACCGGCATGACTGGCGGCGTGAACATAGACCTTTTGATAGTCGATATCAGCGTGCTTGAGTTGTTTCTCGTTTTGGCCCACCGAGGCGACGGCGAGATCGAACACTTTACAGATGGCGGTGCCTTGGGTGCCAAGATAATGCTCAGTGCTTCCTAGCATGTTGTCAGCGGCCATCCGCCCTTGACGGTTCGCAGGTCCTGCCAGTGGCACTAACGTCGGTTTATGGGTCACAAAGTCGATTTCTTCGACTGCATCGCCGACCGCGTAAATATCGGGATCTTGGGTCTGCAGAGTGCTGTTGACCACAATGCCGCCTTTTTCACCAATGGCAAGGCCCGCTTGTTGCGCCAGCGTGACTTCAGGCTTAACGCCAACCGCCATGATCAACAATTCAGTATGCAGCGTGTCGCCATTATTTAGCGTGAGGTTCAGTGAACCTTCTAAGTGTTGCGGCTCACTGGGCTCGCCGGCATCATCACTGGCGACATGCGTGGTAGGAATAAACTCGGCGGACTCCAGTGCTGTGCCTAGGCGTAAATCCACTCCTTGATCGCGAATGGTTTGATGAACAAATCCCGCCATTTCTCGGTCAACTGGCGTCATTACCTGATCGGCCATCTCCAATAGGGTGGTTTTAATCCCGCGTTGATGCAGCGCTTCCATCATCTCAAGGCCAATAAATCCTCCGCCAACGACAGTCGCATGGCTGGGGTTATTCATATCAATGGTATGCAAAATCGCATCCATATCTGGAATATTGCGGAGCGAGTGGGTCAGCGGGTTATCTAAGCCAGGAATGGGCGGCATGATGGGGGCCGCACCTGGGCTTAACAACAACTTGTCGTAGCTTTCTTGATAATTGCTACCATCGGTACGAGTGACGGTAACGGTTTTGTCCTCGCGATTAATCGCAGTGACCGTACTGTTGATGCGCACATCCACATTAAAGCGGGCGCGAAAACTGTCTGGGGTTTGCAGCAAGAGTTTACTGCGATCGGTAATATCTCCGCCGATATGATAAGGCAAACCACAGTTCGCGAACGAGACGTACGGGCCACGTTCGAACATGATGATTTCGGCTTGTTCACTTAAACGACGGGCGCGAGCGGCGGCAGAGGCGCCACCAGCGACGCCGCCAATAATTACGATTTTGGTCATTATGACTCCATCAAGCGTTGCTTAGTCCAAGTTTTTTCAGGAAAAAGGCAGCCGGACAAATCCCTGTAAACGCACTTTGGATCAGGTTTACGCCAATGAAGACGGTTAGCCAAATAAATTGGCTGTGAACTGTGAGGGTAAGCACGACAGAAAGTAGCACCATCATGCCAGCGATTACGCGTACGCCATTATCAATTGTCATAGCAAGACTCCTTTGCATCCTCTATACGATTACCCGACAGACCGAACCGCTTTGGCTCGAACGCCTTCAGTATTTGTCGGCACTCGGATCACTCTAGAAGTTGTATTTAGAAAAGTCTAATAATAATTTATCTAAATTAGAATTGACTAAATAAAATGCCACGCTAAGCTATGAGTATTGGCGAGAAAGGAGTGGGTGATGGCAGAGTCAACGGTGCCGTTTGAGGCAGAAAGCGTACCGGATATGGACATCAGTGCCATGCGTGAGCAAGCGTCTTTGGTGGCGACCATGTTGAAAGTGATGGCCCATCCTGAGCGATTAATTGTGCTGTGCCAGCTTTTGGCCGGAGAGCGCTCCGTGGGGCAATTGCTGCAAGGGTCGTCGCTCAGTCAGTCGGCGTTTTCTCAGCATCTTAGCGTGTTAAAGCGGCATCAGCTGGTTAAGGTGCGCAAGTCATCCCAGCAGGTGTTTTATCAGCTCAATGACCCCCATGTCGCGGCGATTATCGCCACCTTACAGCGGCTTTATTGTGCCTGATGTGTCTGAATCTGAGAGATCAGCATACATTCATTGCCCGTCGATGCGCTAAGTTAATTAACATTCAGCCATTTTACCTATCGTTTTCTTGTCGTTACTGACATCAGCCAAAGGATCGAATATGCGAGATGCCCAGCCACAAGGTCAGCTGATCACCCGAGTGATGAACAGCTTCTTCCCGCCCATTCTCATTGTGCTCGCGCTGTTGGTGGGCGCGGCGGCACTGTGGCTCACTCCCAAAGAAGAAGATCCGCAAATTGTGGTGCCAATGGCAGATGTGGTGGTACAAGCGCCCGGTTTGAGTGCCACGCAAGTGGCAAAGCAGGTGACGCAGCCGCTCGAGAAAAAAGTCAGTCAAATTGATGGGGTGGAGTATGTTTATTCCACCACCCAAGCAGGCTCCGCGTTGGTTACGGTGCGCTTTTACGTGGGTGAAGATCGCGAGGCAGCCTTGGTGAAGCTTTATAACAAGCTGTACGCCAATCAAGATGCGATCCCAGCTGCTGTGAGCGCATGGGCAATCAAGCCGGTGGAAATTGATGATGTGCCGATTGTGATTGCGGCACTGCGTAGCGAAAACCCTGACCAGCTCGACCATTATGCGCTGCGCCGTATTGCCGAGCAGGCCACCTTGGATCTCAAAGCCCTTCCCGAAACCAATGCGGTGAAGGTGGTAGGTGGTGTGCCGCGTCAGGTGTTGGTCACGCTCGATCCTGCCGCCATGGCTAGCTATCAGATCAGCGTGTCTGATCTCACCAATGCCTTTTCGCTAAGCCATCAAAAGCGTGATATTGGCGATATTCAGCATCAGGGTGAGCGCTATGTATTAAAAACCGGCCAGTGGTATCAAAGCCTTGAGGACATCCGCCATTTAGTGGTGGCGGTGGTCAATGGCAAGCCTGTGTATCTGCAGGATGTGGCCGAGTTATCGGACGGCGCGCAAGAGCCCACCACAGATACCTGGATCCAATCGACCGATGATAGCCAGCCGCATCCAGCGGTGTTTCTCTCGGTGGCCAAGCAAAAAGGCTCGAACGCGGTGAGCGTGGCCGAGGATGTCACCGCCACGCTCAATCATCTGGTCGCCACACAATTTCCCGAGGGCGTGAGCGTTGAGATTATTCGCAATTACGGTCAAACCGCCGATGCCAAAGTAAAAAACTTGGTGTCCAGCCTCGGTATTGCGGTGCTCACCGTGGTGGTCTTTGTTGGCTTGTTCTTAAACTGGCGCAGTGCCTTAGTGGTAGCGATTGCGATCCCAATCAGTTATGGCGCGGCATTAGGGCTGGATTTAGCCTTTGGCTATTCGATTAACCGCGTCACCCTGTTTGCGTTAATTTTGGCGCTGGGACTGATTGTCGACGATCCGATAGCCAGTATCGACAACATTGAACGGCACCTGACCCATGATAATAAGCCGCGTGGACGCACGATTGTGCTGGCGATGTTGGAAATCAAACGCGCATTGATCATGTCGACGGTGGCGATTGTGATTGTGTTTACCCCGATGTTTTTTATCACCGGCATGATGGGGCCGTATATGGCGCCCCTTGCATTCAATGTGCCGGTCAGTGTGGTGATCAGTACCTTGGTGGCGTTTTTAGTCACACCTTGGCTTGCCAAAAAAATTGTCCGCGCTTCCAATAAAGGTGATGACTATCGCATAGAGACCACGCCGCTGTACCGTGGCTACCGACGCGTGTTGCTGCCATTGCTCGAAAGTAATCGTCGCGCCAAAGCGTTTTTATGGCTAGTGGGCGTGTTGTTTGTCATCGCTGCTCTGCTGCCTGCTTTGCGCTTCGTGCCACTCAAACTCTTGCCGTATGACAATAAAAACGAGTTTCAGGTAGTACTGGATTTGCCGGAAACCGCCAATCATGTTGATACCTCCAACGTGCTGCGAGAAATGAACCGTTATCTACAAACGCAAGCCGAGGTGGTGTCGGTATCCGGCTTTTCCGGGCTCGCCTCACCGATGGATTTTAATGGCATGGTGCGCCATTACTTTACTCGCCAAGCGCCTTACCAGGGTGAACTGCGTGTGGTGCTGGTGGATAAGCACCGGCGCACGTTGCAATCGCATGGCTTGGTCACCCGCATGCGTGATGAATTAGAAGCCATCGCAGCAAAATATGATGCCGAGGTGCAATTAGTGGAAATGCCGCCGGGGCCGCCGGTGCTGGCAACCATTGTCGCGGAAGTGTATGGCTCACCAAGCACGCCTTATTCAACCCTGCAAGCGCAAGCGACGCAGGTGGCCGAGCGATTAAAGCGTGAAGCCTTGGTGTCAGAAGTGAGCACCAGTATTCAAGGGCCTCTTTCGAGCTGGCAGTTTGTGGTGGACCAAGAAAAAGCCGCCTTGTCGGGTATTGCCGTGGCCGATATTAACCAAGCGCTCAGGGCCGCGAACCAAGGGGTCACGCTGGCCCATTTAGCGGATGCCGATGAAATGGATCCCTTGCCCGTGAGGCTGCGACTTGCGCCAGATTCCCGTGATCAGCTTGATGCGCTGCTTGCACTGCACGTGCGCGGTCGGGCTGGGGTGGCTAAACAATCGATTCAAGGTGCCTTGGTGGATGCGCCGCAGCCGCTGGTCGCCTTGAGTGAGATCGGTCATTTTGAGCGGCAACCGGTTGATCAGCCTATCTATCATAAAAATTTGCGCCCGGTAGTGTATGTGTACGCCGAACCCACTGGACGCGTGCCGGGCGAGGTGGTCGCCGATGTGATGGCCGACTTTAATCAACCTGAATCGGATAGTGCTCGCCCGCTATCAGCGCGTAGTTATCTGGATAATGGCGCGGGTGATGGCTGGCAAGTTGATGAGAATATCGAGGTGGTATGGAGTGGTGAAGGAGAGTGGAAGATCACCATTGATGTCTTCCGTGATCTGGGGATTGCCTATGGCGCAGCACTGCTGGGCGTCTTTATAGTGATGCTGATACAAACTGGGCTACCGGCGGTATCGGGCATTATTATGCTCGCGATCCCGCTGACCGTGATTGGCATCATGCCGGGTTTTTGGTTGCTCAATGGCTTAAGCGGTGAGATCAACGGCTACCCAAATCCGGCGCTATTCACCGCCACCGCGATGATTGGCATGATTGCATTGGCAGGGATTGTGGTGCGTAACTCACTGGTGCTGATTGAATTTATTCAACAGTCACTTGCACAAGGCATGGCGCTGAGTGAAGCCCTAGTACAAGCAGGCGCGGTGCGAATGCGGCCTATTCTGCTCACCGCCGGCACCACCTTATTGGGGAATGTGATTATCACCCTCGACCCTATTTTCAATGGCTTAGCGTGGGCAATTATTTTCGGCATTGCCGCGTCTACCGTGTTTACCTTGCTGGTTGTGCCTGTGGTATACAACCTTGCGTATCAACATCACCCGACCCATGGCTTATCAGTAGAAGGAGAGGATGCATGAAGGCAAAAAAAGGCTTACTCGCACTGGTGCTAGGCACTGGGTTATTGGTGTTATTTTTGGCGATGGCTGGCGCCTTTACCGAGAAAGTGGCGTCAGAGTCGCCCCCAAAATCTGTCGCAAGCGATATGAAAACGCTAACACTGGAAGCGGTCGAGCAGCCGCAAACGCGTACCTTCTCGGGTAAGCTAGTGGCACGACAAAACGCCACGCTGGCAGCGCGGATGACGGCCACCGTCGCGGAAGTGTTGGTTGATGTCGGTGACCGCGTTGAGCAAGGCGATGTATTACTGCGTTTAGATAATGCCGACCTCAGTGCCAAAGTTCGCCAAGTGCAACAAGCCTTGGCCTCGGCGCAATCGCAACTGAATACCGCGCGCAGTGACTACCGACGAATGGAGACCTTGTTAGCGAAAAAGCTGGTGCCTCAATCTCAGTTTGATGAAGCGGAAAATCGCTTAAAAACGGCGCAGTCTGATTATCGCCGCGCTCTTGCTGCGGTGGACGAGGCAGAAACCCAATTTGGTTTTAGTCTGGTGCGAGCGCCTTTCTCAGGCGTGATCACGGAAAAGATCATCAACCAAGGTGATACGGCAACACCGGGCGCGGCGATGTTATCCCTGTATAACCCTGCCAGTATTGAAGCGATGGTGAATATGGCTGAGTCTGTTTTGCCTTTTGTGGCGATTGGCCAATCGTTAACGGTTGAATTGCCCACCTATGATAAAACGTTGACAGGTATGGTGCGCACGATGACGCCCGCCGCCGATACGAGCTCACGCAGTTATCGTGTCGTGGTGACACTGCCGCATTCGGATCCTAACGATAGCTTGCTGCCGGGCATGTTTGCAAAAGTGACCGTGTCACAAAAAGCAGAGTCTGAGCTTTACTTACCGAGCAATGCGTATTATCAAATTGGACAACTTAACTATGTGAAGGTGCTCGACGCGGGTAAGGCCAAGACTCGGCTGGTATCGCTCACACAGCAAGGACGTGTACGTAAGGGGTTAAAGCCTGGCGAGGTAGTTATATTGAATCCGTAAAAAATGCAGTGATTAAGGTCGCGTTATCGAGAATATCATCAATACTTAGAGTGAGGTTTCCTAATAGGAGTTCACTATGAAAATTGCGATACTTTCTGCAACTGCCCTTGTTGGCACGCTCGTCGCTAGTCCAGCATTAGCGCTTGATACTTCCTCTATCAGCGCCTGCGGTGATGGAGCTGGCTGGCCACCTTTCCACTATAAAAAAGGTGATAATATCGAGGGGTATGATGTTGACGTTCTGAACAATATCTTCGGTAAAGAAGGCGTTAACGTATCGGTTGAAATGCCTCCTTGGAAACGTTGCGTATTAGAAACGAAAGCAGGCAATTATGATATAGCGTTGAGCGCATCGTACAATGAAGAGCGTGATCGGGATTATCTACTTACCGACTACTACTATACTCTTCAACCCAGTTACATCTACTCAACTCGCCAAAATCCTAATGGCCTGAATATAAGCTCAGTAGAAGATTTAAATGGGTTGAGAATGTGTGGCCTTCTTGGCTATAACTACACAGGCTTTGGTGTTGACGACAGTAAAGTCAGAAAATCAGCAAAAAGCTTTGATCAATTAGTGCAAAAAACCGAAGCAGGCCGTTGTGATGTATTCTTGGCGCGTTATGAGATATTGGCTGGATTTAAAGTTGCGCAAGGCACTGATTATCTCGCTGGCGGAATGCAAGTAGAGCCAATTCCTGGAAACAGTGGTGATAAATTCCACATGATGATTTCTAGAGAGCACCCAGAAGCGAATGCTATCAAAGCAATGCTTGATGAAGGTGTGAAAGAAATGCGTGAATCAGGCCAACTGCAAGAGATATTGGATAAGTACTTAAATTAGTCTACCAATAGATATTTAAAGATACATTTACCAAGATAAAAAAGAGGTGTGGCCACCTCTTTTTTATTCTTATTTCAGAGCTTGCTCAATTTATCTTTTCTTTCGTGGGACGTTCACGTTTTCCCAATGTCTTGACGCGATACATATCATGGTCAGCGGTAGCCATGACTTCGTATAGGCTTTGTGGTGACTCATGATCGTATAGCGCGTGACCGATACTTAATGACGGATAGAGTTTATAGGTTTGCCATGCACATGCACGGGATTCTACCGAGGTCTTGATGCTGTTGATAATACTATTTACATCGCCGGGTCGAGCATCTCTTAGTACGGCAATAAATTCATCGCCCCCCATTCTCGCGACAATATCTGAGGCTCGAACACTCTGACGCAGGCGTAAGGCCACGTGGGCGAGTAAAGCATCTCCGGCTTCGTGGCCGTATACGTCGTTAGTCAACTTAAAGTCATTTAAATCGATATTCAGCAGTACGAATGACTCCTTTCGTTCAGTCGTGAGCTTTTCTAACAAATCAATGGCAAAACGACGATTAGGCAGTGTGGTTAGTTGGTCTTGGAACGCTTGCTCCTTCGCCTTTAAAAAGCTGCGATAAAATAGGCCGATCATACCGTAAGTTGCTAAGACAAAGGAAATACAGATGGCATAAACGAATACACTTAATTGTTTGACTTGAGGTGTTTGTGCAATCGTATATTGCGCAGCCAAAGTCCATTCGCCATTGGGGAGACTAATGGGGACCACAAAGTCGGCATTGAAAAAAGTGTCTTGCGAGCCATAAAAGTAATCTAGCGTTTCTGTATTCTTTATGGCAACGGAGGCCCCTGCGAGATTAAAGAGGCCCGACTCTTCAAACAGTTTGTTGTAATTGATCACGACACTGACGCCACCCCAGTAAGAACTTTTATCAATGGGAGATAAAAAAATGGGGAAGCGCGCGATAATCGCCTGTCCACCTTGCACAAGGTCCACCGGGCCTGCAATATAAACGTCTGCGAGGTTTCTTGCCCGAAGTACCGTTCGATACTGTTCCGGCCGAGCGCGGAAATCGAGCCCTATCGCTGCTTCATTTCCCTTTAGTGGATAGACGTGGCTAATCACATCATTGGGTGCGAGCCCAACGTTTCTCACATAACTGGCTTTGGTGAGGAGTTTACCGGCAACGTCATCCCAACTTGCCATGGCGAATTCGGGGTCAATCGCAACAACGGTCGCAAGGCTATCGGCGAGGTAAGTGTCTCTAAATATCGCCGCTTCAATACGGGAGCGAATGAGTGTGGCCTTACGGTTGATGTCTTCTTGCTCCTCTTTAATCACTTGTTCAATGATATAATTATGCGTGCTGACAATGGCCAGCCCAGCAAGCAGTGCAAAGCCTAATGAAAACACTAAAAACCATCGATTGAATTGTCGCTTAAAAAGCATCGCACACCCTACAAATAAAAAAGAAGGGGCTGGTGCATCCCTTCTTTTAGTGTATCCGATATTTTTACTTTCGATCACTTAATGCCATATTTTTCAACGATTTTATCGAATGTCCCGTTGGCTTTTATTGCTTCGAGTCCTTTGTTATAGGCATTAATAAATAGCGCACCGTCTGGATTCGCTTTACCGGAGGTGACGTGAAGCGGTTTCGATGACAGGGGCTTATTCGTAAACGCAAACGCATTTGCGCCCATACCTTCTTCTTTCATCACGGACAGCGCGACAACCTTGTCTTCTAAGGTGAGATCGATACGATTAGCGAGTAATTTCTTCAAATTTGTGACTAGGTTATTCGCTTCTGGCTTATCAAAACTGTCTGAGGCAAGAAACGCATCGCCATACCCATAGTCGCGGATGATACCAACCGTTTTTCCGTCTAGCCCACTAAGGTCGGAAAATTGGAAGCTGTCACCGGCGCGCTTGATAAATGTCAGCTCATTGGTGAGATAAGAATCGCTGTAGTGTAAAAAATCAGTGCGAGCTTCGGTGTACCAAGTGGCCGGCAGCAAATCGATGGTGCCTTTACTTACCGAATCTAGCGCGCGTGCCCAAGGCATGTTTTTGAACTCAACGTCATAGCCTTGCGTTTTCATCGCTTCGGTTAATAACTCAACCGAGATACCGGGCATGGAGGCATCAGACGTTACAAACGGCGGCCAAGGGTCTTGGGCGGCTGTTAATGTGCGCGCCATCACCCCTGGTACCATCAAAAGAAACAGTAAGCCAACTGTAAATATCTTTTTCATTGTCGCTCCTTGTGATGTACCAGATTGTTATGTTTTAAATTTACCCATCTGTCCTTTAATGTTTTCACTCAGCTCCAGCACTTTGTCTGTTCGAGCCGCGTTATCTTGCGCACCTTCGGTCACATAATTCGTGGCGTCTGACGCTTCGTTGATCGCTTGACTGACTTCATCAATGGCTTGACGTTGTTCGTCAGTTGCTTGCGAGATTTGTCCACTACGCTCGGAAATATCGGTGATGGTTTCGCGCACTTGGCTGACCGACTCTTGCGACTCAGAGACGCGACCGGCAGTGCTCTCTAGGATGCTACCGATACGTTTGATCTCTTTCTCCACTGACTCAGTCGCTTCGCTCAATGATTTGATGTTGGATTGAATTTGCTCGGTCGATTCACTGGTTTTGACTGAGAGACTGCGCACTTCATCGGCAACCACTGCGAATCCGCGACCCTGCTCGCCGGCGCGCGCTGCCTCAATGGCGGCGTTGAGCGCGAGTAGGTTGGTTTGCTCGGAAATATCATTAATCACGTTCACCACATCGGAGATCTTCTCGCCTTCCTCTAGCAGCTTGTGCATCTCGGCGTTGACGTTCTCCATCTCAGAACGCATGTTGATAATTTCAGACGCAGAGCTTTCGATGGTGTGATACACCTGATTGACCAAATCAGTTGCCCCCTGCGCGTGGCTTGCAGCGTCGTTCGCGGTATCAGCAACGGTTGCAATCGACTGATTCATTTCAGTCGCTGCTGCTGCAACAGTAGAAAGGCTTTGTTTTTGTTGCTCGAGGCGCTCGGCGTTTGTCCGTGCCATCTGTCCGCTTTGTGCTGCGACTTCAGCCAAATTGATAGAAGCTTGCGTCACTTCGTTGACGATCTCGCGCAAAGACGCGGTAAAGTGGTTGATGTGCTCAGTGATCTTCGCGAATTCTTTATATTTTGGTTCCGGGATCACTTTGGAGAGATCGCCATCGCCACTGGCCAGTTCGCGGACGCGTTCGGTGAGGTCGTTAAGTGGTTTCACCACGGTCGCGGTCAGGGCTAAGATCAAAAACACAATCATCACCGCATCAAGTACAAGCAGCTCGATAATATTGCGATACAGGGTATCGGCGAGGGCCGCTTCTAAGCGGTCAGTGTTATAAAATACCTGTACCGTACCGACTTTGTTAGTCTCCCCGTACTCGGTGAAAGACAGTTCACTCTCTTCTTTAGGCATGGCTTCATAGTATGCCTGCTGATCGGCGCCAATATCGACGGGAGGACGCTTTTCTCCATCTTCTGAGGGAGGTCCGAGGCGTAAAAATAAGATGGCTTCGCCTTGGTTATCTAACACCCGAACGCCTTTAATGTCGGGAGCTTTTAACTCGGCGGAGATCGAGAGCTTGGCCGCTTCAAGGTCAAAATCCCAAATTGCTTTGGGCAAGCTCAGCTTCATACGATTGGTTGCGTTGTCCACTGTGGCGACAAGTGCGCTATTGAGTTCCTGCTTGGTGTCTTGGTAATCAATGTAGCTGGAGATCCCCAACACGACCGAAACAGCAATAACTACTTGCGTTACAAATATTGCTTTCAGACTTTTAAACATAGCGTTCATCTTCCATCTATTTCCACGCCCAGTGGTACAGCAGTGCTTTCCCACTTAACTTTGGTGCAGCGCCTCCTAGTTGCCTAGGTGGCTTTGCATAATCTGTTCGATATCAATTTTTTTCAGGCCTTCATTGACGATGTCACGCCATTTTCGTCCCTCTTCATTGTCGGCAAAGGCAATGTAGAGTTTTTTGTCGACAAGAAGCTTCTTGTTCATCTGTAGCTTGTCTTTCACAGCACTCAGTGCAGGGTCATTTTCTTTAAGATAAGCCAGCACGTTGGCGTCGATGACCGCAAGTGGAAGACGTTCGCGACCGACTTTCTGTAAATTCTGCGTGTCATTCGTCACAGCAGATGATTTAAGCGTGCCATTGGCAATCCGCGCATCCAGCTCTGGTGTGTTCACATAGCCTCGCACCACGCCTATCGTGTGTGAAGCCAGATCATCCAATGAGGACCATTCAATCGGTTGATTGGTGTTTTCGACAAAACCAAGGGGTCCAGTTCCTATCGGGTCGGAAAAGAGTAACTCGTCAGTCTCGTAGTAATATTCGGGAAAATACCCCGCATATTGGGTATCGTTTTTGACCAAGTACACGGTGCGAGACCAAGGATAAAACTCAACATTGAGTTCGTGTCCCATTGCTTCAACTGCGGCCCTAACAACTGCAACCGATGCGCCTTGTTCAGGCAGGCTATTRCCCGAGTAGGGCGGCCACTCAAGGGATGGCATGGTGAGGACGTCGGCGCGTGCGCTAGCAGATACCATAATGCAAAGCGATAATGCCATGGTGAACAAATGCTTGAGCATAGTCCCTCCGATTTTTGAGTCCTTACTTCAGCATAGACGACAAACAAAACGCTGAGAGAAATGATCGACATTCAGCGTTTTGGCTTGGTTATGTGCGAAATAAAACTGATCTTAAAATTATGTTTTTATTTGCGTTATTTGAGTTTTTTATGGAAAAAGAAAGATAGCGCTTGGTGTGCAAAAAGCTAAGCACGTTATGAACTGTCTATGAAGTTAGCGTTTTTCGGGTAAATGGTGGACAAAAAAGCGCCGCTACGGAAAGCGGCGCTGAGGACGGTGAGTAATTAGTTGCGAACTAAGCTCACACCCGAGTAGTTAGAGTAGCCGCGAACCATCACATGGTATATTTCGTCATCTTTTGCGTTGACAGTGCATGATTCTTCATTGCCATAGTCAAAAGGACGGCAGTCCCAATCGCTTGTGGTGGGGGCGCTACCAGCTTTTACATATAAGTCGGCATCGCCTGTACCACCACTCATGGTGACTTTTACCGAACGGTTGCTATCAACAGTGAAAGTGAAGAGCTCAGAAGAACCACGACTACCACTCAAACCGGTTTTTGGTTCGTTAGGGAGTAACACAGAACCTGAGTTGTCGTCAGAACAGGCAGAGGTATTAACGCCCACGGTATTAAAGGCTGCAACCACATCGGCTTCGTTGTAGTTGAGATCTTTTGCGGCCTTAACGACACCACAACCACCCTCATCAAAGGTACTATTGGCTGTCCAGTAAAGCTGGTTGGCAACGGTGAAGACTTCAAAACCTTTGCGGACATCCCAGTTTGGCTTATTCGCAAGGAGATAGAAGGCACGGTTAAAGACACCACTTGAATAGTGCACGTTCATGCCTGAGTAGTATTGATCGACATGGTCAATGGATTTGCCATCGCGCGAAGGCTGTTCAAAGTAACGCAAACCGCCCGATCCCTTGAAGATATCCGCACCGACAATCCAGTCTACGTCGCCATGCATGTAGAACTCAGCCGCTTCACCGGCGATATCAGAGAACGCCTCGTTAATACCACCCGACATGTTACGGTATACCAATCCAGAGTTTTGCTCTGTGAAACCGTGACTGACTTCGTGGGCGCTAACGTTGATATCAACCAATGGATAAAACGTTGATTGACCATCACCGAACGTCATTGAGCTACCATTCCAGAAGGCATTTTCATAACCCTTGCTGTAATGGACTCGCATCGTCAACTGGAAGGTCAATGGCGCCGTGTTCATCCAATCTTTGTACATATTGAAAACGACATGACCAAAGTAATGCGCGTCATTCAGCGGGGAGTATGCGCCGTTAGTGTATTTTGTATCGTTGTAGTTGGTGCCATCTGGACATGGGTATGTAAATGCGTTGGTGCCTGATGTGCCGTGGTTCAGGTTAACCGTTTTGACGTTGTCGGTTTCCATGGTACACACATCGTCCACTTTATCGACGGGGAAGTCATCATAGTCCGTGCCGTACAAATATTGGCCCGTTTTTTCATTTCCCCCCGGACCAGTACCACCGGCAGCTGCATGATTGATCCCATCCCACTGGCTAATGATTTCACCGGTTTCCGCGTCAACCATATAGAAAGGACGCTTAGGCTCTTCGGCGGCGACGAAGAAATCCACGATATACACGAGCTGTGCTTTTTGGTTTTCATCGAGTTGAACGACCAGTCTGGTGTTCTCATTTTCAAAGGGAGCCGAGGTGAGGGTGGTCTGGCTCTGTGTGAAGTGTACCTTCGCAGCCCCTAAGGCATCTTGGCTATTCAATGCAGGCGCGACTGTCATGATGTCTTCAGTAAGGCCTTGTGCCATAGTGCCGTAAACATCGCTGCGTTTTCCGGCTTTTTCAGTAGCAACCACATTGGTATCTAGTACAGGAACGCCTTGGTAGGTTTGCTGATAGCGAACTTTGACTTTACCGTTAGGCAGCGTGACGCGTTTTACTTCTTTAAAACCTAGCGGGTTGGCTGAGGAGCCCATTGGGGCGTATACACCGATTGGTTGGTCGAGAACCTGACTCAGAACGGTGTCATCGGTCACATTAATTAGCTCTGCGCTAAGTGCGGGTGTGCTTGCAAAAACCCCTGTGGTGACTAACCAAGTCAACTTGGATAATTTCATTTTTATTGCCCTATTTTTTGTTGAAAGATTCCTTTCTCCCCAACGGCTTAATAGGAAGACGAGCGTGCTGCTCGTCGATCAAACGTGGCTTATAGATAACAATATTTACAAGGCTTTTTATTTTTTGTTTGTATAGATTTTGTTACAAAAAGCCTGTATTTGATTGGATTTTTGAGAGGTGTGTCTTGTTTTATGATTCTGATTTATATAGATATTATTATCTATTAATAATTAAGTGACAAAAAAATCGTACAGAATAAATGACTGTTTTATTTTGAGAGGTTATCCGCAAGTTTTATGAATGTTGTTGTTATGTAAAATAAAGATAAAGGCCACAAATTAAGTGGCCTTTATGTCAGTATTGGAAATGTGAAGTGCACGCATTAATGCGATTATGGATTGGTGATACGACGCCATAGACACACTTTATTCCCGGTTTGCGTTTGAGTAAGCCACGTATAACGACAGTCGTTATCGTAGCTATAGCGGCCCGTTTGTATACGATAACTGCCTAATACCGCATCTTGCATGGAGACGAAACGACCATTTTTGAGTAACGAGAAATGTAAGTGAGGTCCGGTCGAGGAGCCTCCTTGGCACAACGCCACAGAACGCTGGCTGGCGTAGGTGCCGAGTTTGGTATTTTTGCCCACCCACTGATTGTTGCGCACTTGAATGCCGTCCATGTGATAGTAATTGGTTGCCCAACCATTATCGTTAGTGACCCGCACTTGGCAGCGCGATAGTACGGTGACATAACCATCGTGGGCGGCAGTCACACTGTAAGTTGTGCCTCCCCATTGCGGCCAATCATAAGAGACATCAATAGAAGAAAGCGGAAAACCGGATCCTGAATGGGCATGTGGGCCATTTGGGATCCAGGCGTAGCCTTGTCGCCACGGCCATTGCATAAACCCTGCAGGTGGCGCAACTAAGCTGCGTGATGAGATGGCATGTTGCCCTAGGGGTTTTTGGTCACCAAACCATGCTTGGTAACGTGTCTGCCATGTCTGCCAGTCACTCGGAGAGTGGAGAGTGCTGACAAGAGTCTGTGTGGCATGTCCCAGCGTGGCATCAGAGGTCTGCGTGTTGGGCTGATAAAGCAAAGCGGACAACGTGGATGCGGTTTGCTCGATGGCCTGTAGCAACTTCAGTTCGCTGATCCGATCGAGGGCGATATCCTGCTCTAACTCCGGCGCATTAGTGATGAGGGTGGTGATCAATATACGTGGATCAATCCCTGACGCACCGCTCCAATGCATAATCGCCTCGCTCACCGGTTGCCAGTGTGGCAATTGCTCGGCGAGAAAATCATCAATGTTAAATGGGTGACGGCGCGGTTGAAAGAGCAAATCGGTTTCGGTGACAAGCTGGTCCGGCACCCCGACGTCCTCTAAGACAGCAGCCGGACGCATGGGTGTATGGTTTGCGATCAAAGTGTGTGCGTGCGCAGCGCTAGTGCTCACCATCAAGCAGGCGAGTACGAGACGAGATAAACGAAACATGACTAGCTCTCCTTTCATTTAATGAACGGTAATATTGGCATGGTATGTATATTTATCTGGTCACTTGATCGTTGTTGCGAGTGTGTAGAAAGCTTGCGTGTAATTGTTTGCACGTAGCACATGAAGGCTGTGATGCAGGCCGATAAATAGCCTGCATCACAGCAAAATAACTAGGGTGTCCGTTTGTGGTTGGGTGGTGAGTTTTTAGCCATCGGTGCGGTGTTTTGTGGCCAGAACAAACAAGCGGGATGTTGCTTAATCTGGGTAAATACAGCGGTCCGTACGGACTTGATATCAAGCTCACAACTGCGTGAGCGAAGTGCCACAAATAAGGCCAATCCGAAGCTCACCCACAGGTTGATAAACCCAATCATCAGCACAAAGAACAGGCTAGAAAGAAAGGCCAACACACCGTGAAAATCGCTCACATGCGCGTAACCAATATTGGCGGAAGAGAAGGCGACATGGCGAATATCCAAGGGAATATCGACTAAGTAACCCACATAACTGGTCATGCCGAGCAAAAAGCCAAAGATCAGGTTGCCACCCAAAGCGCCGTAATTATCGTGAATATAAAAGGCGACCTTCTCACGCCGTGACTCAGGCACGATGCGCATGAGTGGATGGGCGACAAGGCGATCTTTCAATTCAATGTAGTCGGCGCGATTATCGAGAATGCCCGTAATGATCCCAGATAGAAACAGCCACACACCAGCAATCGCGGCGTAAAGCCATGCCATGCCACTGAAAGGCATAATAGACTGTTTTTGATAGTCAATTTGCTCGGGTGACAACAACGCATCGCTGAAAAAATGCATAAACGCCCAACTGACCAGCACACTACAGCTAATGGCTGCGACAATATTGCCCCACACGGCGAACCACTGGGAACGATTTACATCGATCAACAAGCGGGCTAGCTTTTTACTTCGGGTTCGCCCTTGCTTATTCTTCTCAACATGGGCAGCAAAATTCGCCGCTGTCATGGCCGGTTGCTTGGTCGCAATCGTAAAATGCAGCACATGCACCAGCATAAAACCGACACCGTAATTTAAACTGACCAGAAAGGCGCTTTTAAACGGTGAAAGTTGCAGCGTATCAATGTAGATTTTTACCCACGCAAGCAAGGCTATAATCACGCCCGCGCCGCACGCGCCCTTCAGAATATTGAGATAGTCCTTTTTCGTTTTGGCAATATAGTGCTCACCATGATTGCTTTTGTTTTGCGTCACGCTTTGCGAGAAAGTGCGAGTGCTTTTGCGATAGATGGCACGCACGCTGTTACGCTCCGTGACCGAGGTCAGCAATTGTTGCCACAAATTCAGTACACAGCGCGCCTTTTGATGCGGATGACGAAAGTCAAGGATTTGAAATAAGAGCACCATGCGGTTGAGGGTTTGATCTAAACGCTCAAGCATGTGTGATGCGTGTGTTGAGAAGCCAAATTGGCTGATCCCACGGGTGCGGATCCGTTTTACTTGAAGCTGGCACTGTTCAATCATTACCCAGAAGTGCGCGGTATCCACCGAATCAATCTCACCCTCCTTGATGGTCGCCACCAATTGACTGGTTTCGCGCTGCAGGGCAATAAACGGCGAGTCCACTTCGTTTAAACGGCGATCAATCCGCAGTAGCTCAGGATCGAGTTCTTCCGCCGCAACCCAAATCGCTAACATTTCTAGCGAATAACAAAGCTCACTTTTAATGTATTCGCCGGTTGTGCGAATGGCTTCAGGGGATGCACTTTTCACCAGCAAGCGATAGAGCTTAAACCAGCATTTAGACGAAATAGCATTCACCCAAACCTTGTCTTCGCCACCGACGAAATAGCTTAATAAGTCGTTGATATCGTTGCAGCGTTTGGGTGGCGGATTGATCTTATTATAAAGGCGACGAAAGATTTCCGTCACCAATCCATTTTTAGAAAATATGCCCAATTGGACAAAAGCTGGAGACAGCTTAATGGTTTTGGCTTCATTGCAAATACTGTTCGCAAACAACGATGCCTGAGAGGGGGAATTGGCGAGGGCAAGGACAAGCTGCTCAAGGCGCAATTCTGCGAGTTCGGGCTCACCTTCACGAAGATAAGTAAAAAATACATTAAGACGCTCTGTGTCTGTTTCACACAGAGAAAACCCGTCTATCACTTTAAAAGCCGGTGTTATTGCAGGCATAGATTTTCTTATCAGTCGATAATAAACGCGCGCGTAGTCTACAAGAGCGAGAAAGCAGGGGGAAGCAAAAGCGCTCATTGGCAGTATGGCACAATGCAATCACGTCCTTTATTTTTAGCCATCGCGACATAATGCTGTCTACTTATTGATACCTTAAACACAATGTGTGCCTATACTCATCACATTATTAGTCATGCGAGTCAAAAAAAGGAGACACGGATGAATAAGTATGGTGCAGAGTTTTTTGGCACATTTTGGTTAGTTTTGGGCGGGTGTGGTAGTGCGGTATTGGCTGCTGCGTTTCCAGAAGTGGGGATTGGGTTGCTCGGCGTATCGCTCGCCTTTGGTCTTACTGTATTAACCATGGCGTTTGCCATTGGCCATATTTCTGGCTGCCACCTTAATCCAGCGGTGTCCATTGGCTTATGGGCGGGAGGGCGTTTTCCCGCTAATCAACTGCTCCCTTACATTATTGCCCAAGTTTTAGGGGGGTTAGCGGCTGGTGGCGTGTTGTACCTGATTGCGAGTGGACAAGCCGGATTTGATGTCTCGAATGGATTTGCCGCGAATGGTTATGGTGCGCATTCACCGGGCCAGTATAGCTTAACCTCGGCGCTGATCTCGGAAGTGGTGATGACCATGATGTTTTTAGTGGTGATCCTCGGTGCCACCGACCAACGCGCCCCTCAAGGTTTTGCACCGATTGCCATTGGGCTGTGTTTGACGTTGATCCACCTTATTAGTATTCCCGTGACTAACACCTCGGTGAACCCGGCCCGTAGTACAGGGGTAGCGCTTTACGTGGGCGATTGGGCCACTGCACAATTGTGGTTATTCTGGGTTGCCCCCATCGCTGGCGCGATATTGGGCGCTTTCGTATACCGCTTTATCGGTAACGAGAAGGAGTCATGAGTTTGGACCGACGCTCGACGGCGAGCAAAACAAGGCCTTACGACTGAAAAGATGTCGCCAGCCAGCCGGCGACACCTAAGCCATTTATATGAAAAGCATTTATTGGGGATTACGCGCACTGGCAGGACGAGGTGGCCAGGCTTGCTCAGGCGGTGCAAAGGATGGCTTGCCTAACACCGGCGAAGAGAGCACGTAGATCCCGTGATTAGTGAACAGCCAAAATAAGTTACGGTCATATTCCACATAGACACTGTGTGACAAATTCCCCATCGCATAACTGGCAACTTCATCTTCCTTGAACGGCGGCACGAAGTACGCCGCAATCGCAGGTTGTTGTGGGTCACGAACATCGAATACCTGCAGGCCAGCGTTATAAAAATTATAAGGAAGAATACCTTGGCGGCCGATACCGGGCTGGGTGTAAGCACCGGTACGTTTTGGGCCGAAGCTGCCGCGACGTTGACAAAAATCCGTAAAAGCAGCCTCTTTCGGTGGGATTGGACGTGGTAACACGCCGACTTTTTTCGGCTGCGCGGGATCCGACACATCAATAATATGCACGTCTTTATAGGGTTCAAAACACTCTTCATTAAGTGGATAACCGCTAAAGTAGACGAGGCCTGTTTGTTCGACTTGGGATACATCGATAAAGTCGCCCTCTGTCCCCGCTACGCTGGGC
The DNA here is from genome assembly GCF_001996085.1 of Salinivibrio sp. PR5. NCBI lineage: Bacteria > Pseudomonadati > Pseudomonadota > Gammaproteobacteria > Vibrionales > Vibrionaceae > Salinivibrio > Salinivibrio sp. PR5. Next base: position 2,000 of record NZ_MUFK01000018.1, on the reverse strand, counting down.
TCAAAGTCAAGGTGACTCACCACTTGCATCTGCTCTGGATTGGAAATATCGACCACATAGAAACCAAGCCCGCCCATCGCGGCATAGCCATATTTCCCGCCTTCTTCGACCGGTGTCGGAATAAACAGCGACATACGAGCGCCCATCCAAGAGGTACGATTCCCTGCGCGAGGGTTATTGAGATACGCTTTTTGATGCGCAGGTTGGTTAAGAATTTGCCCCGGCACTGCCAATTGATCCATAAATATTGGGTTGGCCGGATCAGACATATCCCACGATTGATAACCCGCGGAATATAAATCATTGCCATATTCGGTTAATGCATAACTGGCATCGGGTGCGGCCGCAACAATCATGGTCTTTCCCCCAAACCAAGTGGGAATATCGCGCACGCCCGACCCTTGTTGTTCACCCACCTTAGCGTCTGGGTGGTTAATATCGGTGCTTCGCTCTGCGATTAATGTCCATTGGTCCGGAAGTGGGCCATGCATGTCATACACCTTAAATCCTTTTAAATGCTTGGCATGACGGATTTGTGCGACTTTTTCCGGCTGGGTGAATTTATCTTTCAATAGCCCGAAGCGACGGATCTCAAAGGCCTGCACCATCACATAATTCTGTCGAGCCTCGCTCCACTGTATGCTGGCCGCGCCAAACATATCACCAGTGGGATAGGGGTTCACTTCTTCCCCTTGAGGCCCATTTGGCCCCCATTGCTTACCGCGGGTATACAACAACTTCAGATCTTTTGGGTTTGTAATATCAAAGATCTTTAGATCGCGCCGCACATACTGATACAGATACCGCCTGCCATCAAAATCGACAATATTTTGCCACGTGTGGAAGGGCTCAACCGTGATGGGGTAATAGGCCTCTACCGTCATGTTTTTGCTATACGTTTTGTCATCCCAATAATCGAGTAACCCATCAAATGGCTTGGGTGTGTAGGCATGGTAGGTTCGCTGAGGATGAATAAACTGACCCGTTTTAGGGTCCATGCCATAGCTGGTAGGGTCTGGATTGTCGGGCTTGTGGTTTCCTGTTAGCGCGACAACCTTTTTAAGCCAAGGATCATGAATAGTATCTTGAGTGCCTTCAGCGCTTGCTGCCGATAGCGCAACAGTGGTGGATAAAAGTGCGAAAAGGGATCGCCATCCCTGCTTGTATATGGCGTGATGTCGCATAACAACGTCTCCGTGTTGTGTGGGAAAATAGACCAATACTCGCCATATATTAAATTGGTTTCATAAAGTTACTGCGATAACCCCCTGATCCTATTGTTTTTGTAGGCAAAGCCATGTCAGCCATTGCGCCGCACAAAACCTGCCGCCGCTAACATTTTGGACAATTAAGCACGAAAAAATCAGCACGGCTTTGATAAGCTAACCTGACAACGCTGACGGAAAACGTGAGTTAGGTACCGAGAACTGATCGGCGGTAGCGTGGGAAATACTAGATGGATAACCAGCTTATCGGTGGAAGCACGCCAATTGAGTGCACGCTTTGTCGGCGCTCATTCACACTATCCCAGAACGCGAAAACAGAAAGTAAGCATAATCAATAGATTAGAGAATTGGGTGTGGTGATAGTATGAACGCATTACCAGAGATAGGCGGCATGCACACTTTCTCGGAAAAGAGACAGGCCGGAATGACGAAAAATTGGTATAATAACATAAGCTTAGATAAGATAAGTTGCGTATAACGATTTTGAGAAATCGAGCATGCGCACTAATACAATGTTAATGGTCACTACTAATGATATCTGAATCTCAATACTGGAAAGATGACCTAGCAAAGAATGTTGAATTCATTCATAAGAAGCTATTTCAAACCGTATGGAGAGATGCTTCATACGCAAATTTAGAAAAACGGATAATGCTTTCTTGTTATATCGTCAGGAAGTTATCGGAATCTAATAAAATTACAAAAGAGCTATTTACTGAGCCAGTAAATATTTATAGCAAAAGAGCTATTTACTGAGCCAGTAAATATTTATAG